>JAQGHW010000837.1 GCA_028291505.1 Rhodopila sp.
CCCCCCCCCCCCCCCCCCCCCCCCCCCCCCCCCCCCCCCCCGCCCCCCGGCGCGGGCTCGCCGACGAGTCGCCGCTCACCCCGCCCGCCCGCGCCGCCTTCGACGCAGCTCTGGACACCTACAAGGCGCTCGGTGCCGAAATCCGGGAGGTGTCATTGCCGCCGCTTCAGGCCTTCGACGACGCAAAGAAGGTCATCGCGATCGTGGAACTGTTCACCATCCATGAGCACGACCTGCGCACCCGGCCGGACCTGTTCGGTGCCAGTCTGCGCTACCGCATCATCGCCGGCGGACTGGTGCGCGCGGAGGAATACGTGCAGGCAATGCGCCAGCGCACCGATCTGGCACGCGCGATGCAGGCCGTCATGGCGGATGTGGACGTGATGATGCTGCCGACGTCCGAACCGGCCGGCCGGCTGGAGCCAGTTTCGCCGGCGACGCTGTTCACCCGCACCAGCTACATGACGGCATTCAATGTCGGCGGCAATCCGGCGCTGTCGGTCTGCTGCGGTTTCAGTGACGCTGGCCTGCCGTTCTCGCTGCAGATCGTTGGCCGCCTGTTCGATGAGCAGACCGTGCTGCGGGCCGGCGACGCCTACGAACGCGCCACCCCGTGGCGAGAGCGCCGCCCGGTGCTCGTTACACAAGTGCCAGCGCTCGTTACAGATGTGCCAGCGCTCGTTACAGATGTGAAGGTCTGACCATGCCCGTTTCAGTTTCGCGCCGCACGCTCCTCGCCTCCGGTGCTGCCGCTTCGCTGGTCCCCGGCGTTGCACGGGCCGAACCGCGGACCCTGCGCATTGCGATGACGATGGCCGACATCCCTCTCACCACCGGCCAGGCCAATCAGGGCAGCGAAGGCCAGCGCTTCATGGGCGTGACGGTTTATGACGGGATGATCAACTTCGGCCTGTCGCGAGCCGACATCGCCGCGCCGCTCGTGCCCGGCCTGGCGCTGAGCTGGGAGGTTGACGCCGCGACCAAGACCGTCTGGACGTTCAAACTCCGCCCCGGGGTCAAGTTCCACGATGGCAGCGCGTTCGACGCCGACGCGGTGGTTTGGAACCTCGACAAACTCATCAAGCGCGACGCACCGCACTACGACCAGGCGCAGGCGACACAAGGTGCGACCTACGTAGCCACGATCGCCTCCTATCGTGCGCTGGACCCGACGACGGTGGAGATCACGACCCACACGCCGGACGCGGTGTTCCCCTACCAGGTGCCGTACCTCTACATATCGAGCCCGGCGCGTTGGAAGGCACTGGGCGGCGACTGGAACAAGTTCGCGCAAACGCCGTCCGGCACAGGTCCCTGGGTACTCGACAGCTTCACCCCGCGCGACCGGGCCCTGCTGCATCGTAACGCGAGCTACTGGGATACCGCGCGCATCCCGAAATGCGAACGCCTGGTGCTATTGGCGATGCCTGACGCGACCACGCGTGTATCGGCGCTGCTCTCCGGCCAGGTCAATTGGATCGAGGCGCCGCCGCCCGATGCCGTACCGCAGCTCAAGGCGGCCGGGATGAACATCACCACCAATGTTTACCCGCATGTCTGGCCTTATCAGCTCAGCACCCTTCCGACCTCGCCGTTCCACGACGTTCGCGTGCGCAAGGCTGCGAACCTCGCCATCGACCGCGACGGCTTGGTAAAGCTGCTGGGTGGCCTCGCCGTTCCGGCACGCGGGATGGTCCAGGCCACCCACCCGTGGTTCGGCAAGCCGACCTTCGACATTCGCTATGATCCGGATCAGGCGAAGAAGCTGCTGCGGGAAGCCGGCTACGGGCCGGACAAGCGGGTGCAGGTCAAGTTCCTGATCTCGACCGCCGGATCGGGACAGATGCAACCACTCCCGATGAATGAGTTCGTGCAGGAAAACCTCAAGGACGTCGGGATCGACGTCAGCTTCGACACGATGGACTGGGAATCGTTACGCGCACGCCGCCGAGCGGGGTGTGAAGCACCGGAGAACAAGGGGGCTGACGCGCTCAACAACAGTTGGAGCTTCCCGGATCCATTCAACGGCTTGATCGGCACGTCGTGGAGCATCAAGAAGCCGCCCAAGGGGGTAAACTGGGGCAGCTACAACGATCCGGTCGCTGATGAGATCGCAGCCAAGGCGCAAGCCGAGTTCGACACCGCCAAACAGAATGAACTGCTCGCTCAGCTGCATACGCGCATCGTCGATCAGTCCATGTGGGTCTGGGTCGTCCACGACCTCAACCCGCGTGCGATGGCGCCGAACGTTAAGGGATTCGTATCGGCACAGAGCTGGCTTCAGGATTTGACGCCGGTAAGCGTGGAATAAGCGTGCAGCGATGCATCTCTATATTCTGCGTCGACTGCTCTATACGATACCGATCATCATCGGTGTCTCACTCGTCTGCTTTTCCTTCATCCACCTGGCCCCCGGCGATCCGATCAATTCGGTGCTGCCCGAGCAGGCCTCGGCGGAAGTCGTTGCGCAAATCAAGGCTGCCTACGGCTTCGACAAGCCGTTGCCAATCCAGTACCTGAAATGGTTCAGCAACGTGCTCAGCGGGGACTTCGGTCTCTCGATCATGACCCGTCGTCCCGTGCTGAGTGAGGTGGGGCCCGCCGTCGCGCATACTGCCTTGCTCGCAGTGTCTGCCACGCTGCTGAGCTTTCTGCTCGGCACAAGCCTGGGCCTGGTCGCCGGCATGACAACTAGGCGCGTGACCGATCGCTCCGTCACCGCGTTCTCTGTCGTCGGCATCTCCCTGCCACATTACTGGCTCGGAATGGTCATGGTCGTGATTTTCGCGGTGAAGATGCGCATGCTGCCGGCGACCGGCATGGGCCCGGCCGGGGCCGACCTCACCCAGTTCGGAATTGAGGACATCAAACACCTGCTGCTGCCGGCAGTCACGCTGGCTATGATCCCGACCGGCATCATCGCGCGCTCGGTTCGTGCCACCGTCGCGGAAGTGCGCCGGCAGGATTTCGTGCAGACGCTGAAGGGCAAGGGGCTCAGGCGCCCACGCATGTTCCTCCACGTCATCAAGAATGCCGCGCCCCCGGCGATCGCCATCATGGGTCTGCAGTTCGCGCAGCTTCTCGGCGGTTCGATCCTTGTCGAAACGGTATTCTCCTGGCCCGGCACCGGTTTCCTGCTGAACGCCGCGATCAGCACGCGCGATCTGCCACTCCTGCAAGGCACGGTGATCGTGCTCGCGACCTTCTTCGTGCTGACGAACGTCTTGGTCGACATCGTCCAGACCCTCATCGATCCGCGGGTCCGCCGCGCATGAGCACTGCCATGACCGAAATCGCCGTCCTGCCCGCGACCGCACACACACCAGCACGGCGTCCCCCACAGCGGGGTTATTGGCGGAACGTCCTCAAGCGGTTCCTGCGCGACCGCATTGGTCTCGTCTGCCTGATGGTCCTGCTTGCCATTGCGCTGGCCGCGATCTTCGCCCCCTTGCTCGCCCCGGCCGATCCTTACAGAACGAGTATGATTCGCCGCCTGATAGCGCCAGGGGAGAAAGGTTACCTCCTCGGAACCGACGAGCTCGGTCGCGACATGCTCTCGCGCCTGCTCTACGGCGGGCGGGTGTCGCTCTCGATGGGGATCGCGCCCATCGTCCTCTCGACGATGATTGGGGGCGGGCTGGGCGTCATAGCGGGTTATTTCGGGCGGCACATCAACATGATGATCATGCGGGTCATCGACGTCTTCTATGCCTTCCCGTCTGTATTGCTCGCGGTCGCCATGGCGGGCGTTCTGGGATCGGGCATCCTGAACAGCCTCATCTCGCTCACCCTGGTGTTCATCCCGCCGATCGCGCGGGTGGCGGAAAGCGTAACGACCCAGGTGCGCAATCAGGACTTCGTAGAGGCTGCGCGCGCAACCGGGGCCGGGTCGGCGCGCATCATCATCGAACACGTACTCGCCAACGTCACCGGGCCGATCCTGACCTATGCGTCCAGCCTCGTTTCGGTGTCCATCATCATCTCCTCCGGCCTGTCCTTCCTGGGCCTGGGCGCATCGCCGCCGACCGCGGACTGGGGGCTGATGCTCAACACGCTGCGCCAGGCCGTCTACGTCGCACCGGTCAATGCCGTGCTTCCGGGCGTGATGATCTTCCTGACCTCCGTCAGCTTCAACCTCGTCAGCGACAGCCTGCGGACAGCCATGGACGTCCGAGCATGAACATGGTCGATGCGCGCGATCGCGGCGGACCGCGCCAGCCGCTTCTGACGGTCGAGGGTCTGCGCAAGTATTTCCCGTTGCGCAACGCGCTTGGGACCGTCTCGGCGCATGTCCAGGCCGTCGACGACATCAGCTTTACCGTGGCGAAGGGCGAAACACTGGGCGTGGTCGGCGAGAGTGGCTGCGGCAAGTCGACCACGGCCCGGCTGCTCATGCACCTTATCGAGCGCGACGCCGGCAGCCTCCTGCTCGACGGCGACCCCGTCGGAAGCGGCGGCGTATCGGTTCGTGATCTGCGGCGGCAGGTGCAGATGGTCTTCCAGGACAGCTACGCCTCGCTCAACCCGCGCCACACGGCGGTGGCCGAGATCGCGTTCGGCCTGCGGGTCATCGGCCATCGGCGTGCGGAGGCCGAGGCGCAGGCACGCCAGACGTTGCGGCTGGTCGGTCTTGATCCCGACCAATTCGCCGGCCGCTATCCGCATGAGATGTCCGGCGGCCAACGCCAGCGCGTGAACATCGCGCGCGGCCTGGCGCTCAACCCACGCCTGCTGATCCTCGACGAAGCCGTCTCCGCGCTCGACAAATCGGTGCAGGCGCAGGTGCTCAACCTGATCGAGGAGCTGAAACAGCGTCTGAACCTCACATACCTGTTCATCTCCCACGACCTGAACGTCGTGCATTACGTCAGCGACCGCGTGCTCGTCATGTATCTCGGCAAGATCGTCGAAATAGGCCCAGTCGACGAAATCTGGCGGAATGCCGCGCACCCGTACACCCGCGCCCTGTTTTCCTCTCGGTTGTCGATGAATCCTGCTGATCGCGTGGTGGCGCCGCCGCTCACCGGCGACCCGCCCAGTCCTGTCAATCCGCCCTCGGGCTGCCGGTTCCGCACCCGCTGCGCGCTCGCTGAACCCATCTGCGCCGCCGTGGAACCATCGCTCCTTGCCGCCGGTGCGGATGCAGCACACGCCGCCGCCTGCCACGCGGTGCAGGCCGGCAGCGGCCACAGCCTGGCGGGAGGAATGACCCATGCCGCGTGAAACGACCGGACAGGCCCGCGCCGGCCGGATTGTCGAGGTGCAAGACCTGTCGGTCCGATTTGTCACCCGCGATGCCGATATCAGCGTGGTTCAGGACGTCTCGTTCACACTCGATGCCGGCGAAGTCCTCTGCCTGCTCGGCGAATCGGGTTCAGGGAAGTCGGTCACGATGCGCTCGCTGCTGGGCCTGCTGCCCCCCACAGCGCGGGTCGGCGGGCGCGTCATGGTCAGCGGCCACGAGGTGACGCGAATGACGGAGCGGCAACTCGAGTCCGTGCGCGGCCCGGTTGCGGCGATGGTGTTCCAGGAACCGATGACAGCGTTCGATCCGGTATTCACGATCGGCACGCAGATCGCCGAGACAATCGTCTCGCACGAAGGCATCTCGTATCGGGTCGCTCGCGCCAGGGTCCTGGAACTGCTGGAGCTCGTGCAGATCCCTTCGGCCGCGCGCCGACTCGATGCCTATCCGCACGAACTTTCCGGTGGGCTACGGCAACGCGCGATGATCGCGCTCGCGCTGTCCTGCAGTCCGGCGCTGCTCCTCGCCGACGAACCGACGACGGCGCTCGACGCGACGGTTCAGATCCAGATCTTGCTCCTGCTGCGGCAGTTGCAGCGTGACCTCGGCATGGCAACGATCTTCGTGACGCACGATATCGGTGTCGCTTGTGAGATCGCGGATCGGGTCGCGATCATGTATGCCGGCCGCTTCGTCGAAACGGGACCGATCGACACGCTGATCTCGCATCCCGCGCACCCCTATACGATCGGTTTGCTAAGCTCGACCGTGCATGAAAGTTCGCGCGGCCGGCCGCTGGCCCCCATCCAGGGTGGCCCCCCAGACCTCGCCGACCTCCCCGGCGGCTGCGGTTTTGCGCCCCGCTGCGTCGCCCGCACCGCGCTCTGCGACCAGGTGCGGCCCACGCTGATACCGTTCTCGACCACGCGGGCGGCCGCATGCCACCATCCCGCCCTGGAGACCGCGCCGGCCTGACTCAAACGGCCGTGGTCTACGGCGGCGAACCTCCAAATCGTTAGGCCCCTGCCGCGGTAGCTCCAGCCAGCATCGCCACCACTTGGTCGGTTGTCCTCACATCGGCAAAGACGCTGCCCAAAATAGTGAGTTCGGCCAAATGGGATTCGCGATACACATCAGCAAGCGAATCCTCGACAAGGATCATGCGATAATTATGTTCGGTCCCGCCGCGCACGGTTGACGACACGCAGATGCTGGTCATCACGCCAGCCACAACGCAGGTTGTTACTCCACCGTTCCGCAGAATTGTATCGAGTGGCGTGTTTGAAAATCCACCAAAGCCCTTTTTGACAACGACGTGCTCGCCATCCTGAGGCTTGAGATCGTCCACGATCCGCGCCCCCCAGCTGCCCTCAACGATGAACGTCCGGTTGCCACCCGGATGTGTCAGGCGCCAGAAGGGAAACTGGGCATCGGAATAGTCGGGCTTTACCACGTGCGCCAGATAGATCACGGGGCGCCCCGCCTCGCGAAAGGCAGTGGCCAGCTGTTTCGCACGCGGGATAGTGCTCATCATGAAAGGCAGGTCGATTGCGGCGCCGGGGTTTTCACGCGCGCGATAAGCCAGGCCGCCTTCCGCGTGAACGAAATCGTTCTGCATATCCACAATAATCAGTGCCGACTTGCCAATCTCCGATCCCATCGCGGTCGCCATTTTGCGCGTCCTCTAGGCATTGTCACCCGAAGCGTATCCCGAGTTTCGCCGATCGCAAATCATCACGTCAAAGTGCCGGGCGGCTGCGGATCGCGTCGTCGATCTTGCGCGGCAGGAACTGGCCGTCAGCGAGGCTGGCGAGCAACTTGCCATCCTCCACCACGACCTTGCCGCGCTGGATGGTGATGCTCGGCCACACCGCGGCATCCCAGTCCTCCCACGGCGTGTAATCGCTCTCGTGCATGTTCTCCTTGCGGATCGGACCGGCGCGCCGCGGATCCAGCAGCACGATGTCGGCGTCCGAACCCACTGCCAGCGCCCCTTTTCGCGGATATAGGCCCATGATCTTCGCCGCGTTGGTAGACACCAGGGCAACGAATTCCTCCAGGCTGAAGCCACGCTCGCGCACCATCTGCGTGTACATCAGCGGCACCCGCGGCTCGACGCCGGAGTTGCCGCCCATGACATCGTCGATACGGCTGCCTTTCAGCTTGACCTCCAGCGGGCAGCACACCTCATCGGTGGCGACGCACTGGATCGCGCCATGGCGCATCGCTTGCCACAAAGCGGCCTGGTCCTCGGGGAATTTCAGCGACGGATAGGTGTGGTAGATCTGTCCGCCGGGCCGCTTGTAGTCCTCGGCATTGTAAAGCAAGTACTGGTGCAATGTTTCGCCATAGACCGGGAACCCGCGATCCCGAGCGGCAGCCATCGCCGCGACGCCGGTCTTGGCGGAGGTATGCACCATGTACATCGCCGCACCTTCCACGCTTTCGGCGAGGCGGATCACGCGGTTGAAGGCCAGGTCTTCCGACAATGTGGTGTGCGCCGCGGCGAGGTTCGCGAAGCCCATGCGATCCTCCCGCAGCAGCTTCTCGTACATGTGCATCACCAGGTCGTTGTCCTCGGCATGGATGCAGGTCAGCCCACCGGCTTTTGCAACGACCTTGATCACCTCCCAGATGTCGCCGAACGGCACCATGTGGGCCATCCGCTGCGGCGTGATGTCAGTAGTGAACATCTTGACGCTGGCGAAGCCCGCCTGCAGCGCCTCGGGTATCTCACCGAGTTTGCTGGGGCTGATATGGTCGAACAGCATCAGATGCAGTCCGTAGTCGCAATAGCAGGCCCCCTTCCATTCGCGTTCCCGCAGTTCGATCGCAGCCTGCAACGTCTGCTCCTCGTCGACCGGCACGAAGTCGATCATCGTGGTGGTGCCGCCGAACAGCGCGGCCCGGCTGACCTGTTCGGGCGGCCCGCTGATCGTCGGGGCCGGCTGGTTCGGCATCTGCATGGCCATGCCACAATGGATGTGCGGATCGATCCCGCCGGGGATGACGATCTGCCCGGCAGCGTCGACTATGCGGACCGCGCCGAGTGCCGCGAGACTGCCGGGCGCACCAATGGCGACGATCTTGCCCGCCGAAACCCCCAGATCCACGCTCTCAACTCCGCCCGGCAGTACGTGGGTGCCGCCACTAACGACCAGATCAAACATCGTTGTTCCTCCGCTTTGTTGCTGTTGCCGTTCAGGCGGCGATAGGGCTGGGCTGCGCCATCGCCGCGCTTCCGGCGGACGGGCGATCTTCCAGCAGACGCACGTCGCCGGGGGACCAGGTTGCCACCGCCCGATCGCCGATATCGATTGGATCCATAAAGTAATGCTCCTCCGGCACATTGGCGACGAACTCTTCGCTGTCGCCGAGGTCGATCGTGATCTTCACATATGATCCCTGGTTTTCGATCGTGTGGATTTCGCCGGTGACGCTGTTGTGCAATTCGCGCCGCGCTTCGCCGGTGCCGAGACGGCGCACCGCGATGCGGTCGCGGCGGAGCGAGGCGAATACGGTTCCCCCAGGCGCGACGTGCATCCCCGCAAGCGGCACCTCGACGCGCGCGCCGGTGCCGGTCTGCACCACCGCGCGCCCATCCGCCAGACGCTCGACCGAACCGGACAATACGTTTTGACCACCGATGAACCGCGCCACATAGGCGTTGCGCGGCTGCAGGAAGATTTCGCGGGCGGAGGCGGCCTGCTCGATCCTGCCCTGCTCCATGACCACCACGACGTCGGCAACGGCGGTAGCCTCAAGCTGGGTGTGGGTCACGTGGATGAAGGTGATGCCGAGCTCACGCTGGATGCGCCGCAGCTCGCCGCGCATGCGCAGGCGCAGATACTCGTCGAGCGCCGACAGCGGCTCATCCAGCAACAGGACGCGCGGGTTGGTGATCAACGCCCGAGCCAGTGCGACGCGCTGCTGCTGGCCGCCGGACAATTCGGATGGCAGCCGGTTGGCGAACGCCTCCAGCCGCACCTTCTCCAGCAACTCGCGCGCGGTCGCGTTTCGCGCATCCTTGCTGATGCCGCGTATCTTCAGCGCAAAAGCCACATTGTCGATCACGCTACGATGAGGAAACAGCGCGTAGCTCTGGAACATCATTGCGGTGCCGCGGTCGACCGGGGCCAGCCCGGTGACGTTACGGTCGCCGATCAGCACGTCGCCGGAGGTGGGGAACTCATGGCCAGCGATCATTCGCAGGATCGTCGTCTTGCCGCATCCGCTCGGTCCCAGCAGGCAACAGTACGCACCGTGAGCCACCTTCAGGTCCAGGCCCGCAACGGCCGGCGGCGCGCCCGGCGTATAGGTCTTCGTGACAGCAACGAGTTCAATCGAACCGTTCTGGGCATTGGCCGGCATGGCGGGTCTCCGTCCGTGGTCGGTGGCTTGCACCGGGTTGGCGAGAACGCTTTCGAGAGATGCAGCGGCGTGCCGCGAGCGACGCCGCTGAATAAGGGCGATCGAGCCGAGGGCGGTACCGATGACGGTAAACGATACCAATGTGGTCACGGTGCCAACGGCATACAGGGTCGGCGAGGTGACGTTCGTCGTCATCGCCCAGATCTCCAGCGGCAGCGTGTTCTCGCTGCCCGCGGTCAGCACCGTGCGGGCGAATTCGTCATAGGACAGCGTGAAGCCGAACAGCGCGACGCCGATGATGCCGGGCAGCAGGATCGGCAGCGTCACCTCGCGGGTTCGCTGCCAGGCCGTGGCGCCGAGATCCAGCGCCGCCTCCTCGTACGACCGGTTGAACCGGCCGATCACCGCGAACATCACCAGCAGACCGAACGGCAAGGTCCAGGTGAGTTGCGCGCCAAGGCCGGACTCGCGCCAGTCGGTCTGCCAACCCAGCAACTGGAAGATCAGCGAAACGCCGAGGCCAACGAACAACCCCGGCATGACCAGACTTGCGATCGCCAGATAGAACACGATGCCCGAACCCGGGAAGCGGCGCCGAAATCCGAGGCCCGCGCTGACGCACATCAGCACGGTGATAACGGCAACGGCCGCGGCTAATTCCATCGAGCGGGTGAACGTTCCGACAATGTCGCCGCCCCGTCCATTCGCCACCAGTTCATGGAACCAGCGTGTCGACACGCCTCTCAGCGGGAAGGTCAAACCTCCCTCCGGCCCTTGGAAGGACAGGATGTAGATTACCAGCATCGGCCCGTACAGGAACGCCAGGAACAGCAGAAAGGCGAGGGTGAGCGCGTAGAATGTCCAGGGGCGCCCATTGTGAATGGTGTTGTGCATTAGCTCGCGAGTTCCTTGCGTATATCGACGACGCGAAGGATGCCGGCGACCATCATCACCACCACGATCACCAGGACCACCGCACTCGCAGCCGCGGGCGGGTACTGCAGCGCGGCGATCTCGTTCTGCAGCGCCGAAACGACCGAGGCGCTTTGACCGCCGCTCATGACCTTGACGACGAAGAAGTCGCCCATCACCTGCGTGACGACGAAGATAGAGCCCAGCGCAATGCCGCTCTTGCACAACGGCAGCACGATTTCACGCAGGATCGTCCAGCGTGACGCACCGGCATCTTTCGCCGCCTCGATCAGCCGCGTGTCGATGCGGGCCATTGAGTTGAAGATCGGCACCATCATGAACAGCGTGAACAGGTGGACATACGCAACGATCACCGCGAAATCCGAGAACAGCAGAAAATCCAGCGGCTGCGAAATCAATCCCGCGTTCATCAGCATGGTGTTGAACAGCCCATTCCGACCGAGAAAGGGAATCCACGAGATCATGCGAATGATCGTCGACGTCCAGAACGGCACCGAGCACAACAGGAACAAACCGATCTTGATCAGCAGGCTGCGCACGTGGAAGACCAGGTAGTTGGCGAGCGTGAAACCGATCACCAGCGTGATCGCCCAAACGATGACGGCGAATTTCAGCGAACTGAGATAAAGTCTGCCCGTCGTCTCCGAACTGAAGATCTCCTGGTAGTTGTCGAGGATGAATGTCGGAACGATGTCGGTGTGATCGAAGTCGAAGAAGCTGACGACGATCACCACGACCACCGGGACGCCGAAGAACAGGGTCAGCACAGTGGCGAGCGGACCGATCTGCAGCCAGGAGGCGAGGGCGGGCTTGATTCTCATGCCGATGCACGATCCCTGCAATGACGGAGCAACTTTGATGAATGACGTCCCGGCGGCGCAGCCCGGGTCGACATCGATCAGGGTCCTGACGCAATCAGGCCGAGATGAAATCGTTCCACCGCCGCGTGAGGTAGCGATCCTCGTCCATCACGGTGTTCCAGACGGTGACATGGCCCTCACGCTCCCACAGCGAGCCACCGTCACGCACCGCACCCTTCTTCTCCATCAGGTTGCCGTACGGGTCCTTGATATCCACCGCGGCGGGCTTGCCTTCATACCAGTAGTCCCACTCCTCCGGCGTCATGAATTTCCTCGCCGTCTCCGGAACCGGTGTGTAATAGCCTTGCTTGGCAATGAACCCACCCTGCCAGCCGGAATTGAACCAGTTCAGATATTCCATCGCGCAATCCAGCTTCAGCCCGTCCAGATGCGCCATGGGCGCGATGCCGTTGCTCCAGCCGCGATAACCCTCCTTCAACGGCGCGAAATAGCAGTCGATCCCGCGTGAGCGCACGGCAGTGACGGCGGGCGACCACATCGACTGGATCACCACCTCGCTGGACGCCATCAGGTTCACCGACTGATCGAAATTGCTCCAAAACGCTCGGAAATGACCGGACTTCTTCAAGTCCTGGACAAGCTTGATGGTCTTGTCGATCTCCGCCTTGGTCATGTTGCCTTTGTCGACGTACTTGATCTGGTCGGTGGCCTCCAGCGCCATCGCGACGTCGATGATCCCGACCGGCGCATAATCCACCAGCGCCGCCTTGCCCTTGTATTTCGGGCTGATCAGATCCCCCCAACTCGTCACCTTGTCGCGTCCGCCCACAAGGTCGGGGCGAATACCCAGCGTGTCGGCGTTGAACAGACTGGGCACCATGGTCAGGAAGTCGGTCGGCTTGTCGGAGAGTTTCTTGGCATCCGGCCCGGTCCAGAACCCGGTCTTGATCGGCGACAGCCCCTGCGTCGGGATCGGCCTTCCGTCGGGGAACTTTCCCGTGGTGAAGATCGGCACGGTCTTGTCCCACAACTTGTAGTCCTTGACCGGAATCGCCTTCAGCACCCCCTTGCCGACCATGTAGACAATCGAGGAGTTGTCGATGTTGTTGATGTCGAAGCTCTTCGGCTGCGTCAACGCTCGGCTGAGCTGAGTAGCCGGATCGACCACCTGCATTTCGACCTTGAACCCGAGGTCCTTGCCGGCCTGGTCGCCGATTTCCTTGATGCAGGCATAGGAGCCGCCGATGTGTATCAGCGTAACGTCCTTGACGTTCTGTGCCCAGATCGTCGGAAAACCGGTAACTGCTTCAAAGCCGATCGCCGTTCCAGCGCCTGCTGCCGTACCCTTCAACAAGGCGCGGCGCGATAGCCCCGATACTCTGTTACCTGCGTTTCCAACCGTCATGCCCAGCACCCCCTCGTTCCTGTACCAATTCAGTCCAGTGGCCTTTCGATAGCGGCACATGGCGCAAATCCGTCGCGGTACCGCAGGTCTTACAACCAGGACGCGTTATGCAAACTCCGTACCGGTCAAGCTACAATCGGAGATACGCCTCGGCCGATGCAGCCCGGTGTTCCCCAATTGCGCTATGCTGCGAAATCAGCGCGCCATGCCCGAAGTTTGATCATTTGCTGCTTCATGTATCCCAGTAACGTATGACCCATGTTCCCTCACGATTACTTGATCGTAGCCGCGCATTGCCGCCAGGAGACAACGATGTGGTTCTGGCCGCCAGTCTACGGACTGTCATGGTTATGTCATCATCTCCGGATCGCCCGTCTTGAAGCGCTGTGCGATCTCATCGGCCGCAATGTCGCGGACGATGAACACCAGCCGCTGCCTGTGGTCTTCGTCGGGCCACCTGTCGAGCCAGCGCGGCGGATACAGCGTATGCTGGACCGCATGCAGTTCGGCGGGACAGCCCTCCCGGTCAGCGAACTCGACGATTCCCTTGACGCGCAGCAGATCTTCACCCCGCTCACGCGCAAGGCCACCCAACGCCATCGCGAATTCCAACCGCGTCATCTTTCGATGCAGCACCAGCGCGTATGAGGTGATACCGTTGCTGTGCGCCGCTGCCGCCCATGGTTGCTGCTTGCGCCGCGTCGCAGTCGGCGCGAACAAAGTCGCCGCCGGAGACATGATGGAGGCGCCGTCCACGATCTCAGCCCACGGGTTCAGGGACTGCAAACGCTGCCGCAATATCGGGGACGCCGGCTGCAGGTCGGTCTTGCTGATCAGCAACACATCCGCGCACACCGCCTGTGCGGTTGCTTCGGGAAACCGCTCGATGGTTGCCTCCCCGAACATTGCATCGACCACCGTCACGACCCGATCGCAGCGCAGCATATGTTCCAGGTAAGCATCCGCGGCGAGCGTGTATAAAATCGGCGCCGGCTCCGCGAGCCCGCTGGTCTCGATCGCCACACGACGGAACCGCGGCAACGTGCCGTCGGTTCGGCTGGTCAGCAACCGATGCAGCGCCAGCGCCAAATCCTGCTTAACCGCGCAGCACATGCAGCCGCTCGGTAGTTGCACGACATCGCCCGGCCGTGTCGCCTCAACAATAAGGTGGTCGAGACCGATTTCGCCGAATTCGTTGATCAAGACCGCGGTGTCTGAAGCCGCCGGGTCAGCGAGCACGCGGCGCAGGAAGCTGGTTTTGCCGCTGCCGAGGAATCCGGTGAGTACCGTTACCGGCAGCGGCTGCGCCCCGCTTGGCGCAATGCCTCCGGGAAAGCGCCGCGGCGCCAGGCTCATTGTCCGCGCCCACTCATGGCTCCGGACGCCGACAGCGCGTCTCGCAACCCGTGGAACTGATCGATAATATTGTTGCGTGTTCGTTCCAGATGGCTTCGCATTTCCTGCTGTGCGGCCGTCCTGTCCTCCCGCTCCAACGCCCCCAGAATCGCCAAATGCTCGGCCGCACCCGGATTACGCCGTATTGGCATCTGCGTGATGCCGAACAACTGGGTTTTCCTGCGTAGATCCGCGACATAGTTGCGCAACGTACGATTGCCGCTGGCATCGGCGATGGCGAGGTGAAACTCATCGTCCGCGAGATCGAATCTCATACCGGCAGACACCGTCTGACCGTCCGCCGGCTGGACGGCGAGTTCCGAGAAAATGGCATGAAATCGCGCGATCGTTGTTTGTTCGATCCTGCCTGTGGCCCGCCCGATCGCCTCGACTTCCAGCAGGATGCGAAGCTGATAAATCTCGATGACCGTGGGCAAGTCGATCCGGCGCACCTGCACGACGCGATTTTGCCGGACCAGGAACCCCTCGCTTTCCAGCCGGCCCAGCGCCTGACGCAACGGCGTGCGGGAAACCCCAAGTTCGGCGGCAAGCGGCCGCTCTCGCACGATCATCCCGGGCACAAGCTGCCCGCTCAAGATCACCTCGAGCACGCGCCGATAGCTGTCTGCCTCCAGACCAACGCCGACCGCGGCTGTTTGCCCGCTGTCAGACACGCGAACTCGGCTTGTAGAATGGTTCATGCCGACTTGGGTCGATGTAATTCGCATAGAACGCCTTGACGTGAGGCAGCAGCGCCTTGGACAAGCCGCGCCGATCCACCTCGTCGTCAGTCAGCGCCTTTTGCAGTTCGTCATGCAGCGACTTCAGCGCCGCGTCACGATCCACCTTGGTGAATTTGCCGTCGGCATAAATCACCTCACCATCGCAAACCACACCGCGCACGCCTTCGGTTTTGGCGCGCAGCAGCACCGCGTCCAACAGCGGCATTTCCTGATCCAGGTAAGGGTAGCTGATCTGGCGCCAATCCATCAGCACCATGTCCGCGGCCTTGCCGACCGCCAAAGACCCGATCGTTTCGCCGAACACCGTGGTCTTCGCGCCACCCGAGGTCGCCATGCGGAACACCTGTGCCGCGGTCGGCACGCTATCGTCCATGCCGGGGACCCGATGCGCCCGCAGCACCATCCGCATCTCCTGCAGCATGTCGCGATCGTCGTTGATACCAGCCTCATCGATCCCGATGGCCGTGTTGACGCCCCGAGCTTCCAACCGGTTGAGTGCGGCCACGCCGGAGCGCAAGCGGAAATTTGATGAGCAGTTGTGGCAAACGCAGGTGCCGGTTTCCGCGACGCGGTCGATGTCCTTCTCGTTCAACCAGACGCCGTGGCCGAGGGTCATGTGCGGGCCAAGCAGGCCGAAACGATCGATATATTCGACGGCAGAACAACCACCGCGGCGGTTGGCGTACTCTTTCTGGTAAGCGGTCTCCAAAAGATGCATATGCAACG
>JAQGHW010000873.1 GCA_028291505.1 Rhodopila sp.
GCAGGATCAGCAGGATGCCCAGCAGGAATGTCGGCAACGAAACGCCGACCAGGCTGACGGTCATGAACAGCCTGGACAGCGGGGTGTTGCGGTGGATGCCGGTGTAGACGCCCATCGGCACCCCGATCGCGAAGGCCAGCACCGACGCGGTGATCGCGAGTTCCAGCGTCGCCGGCAGCCGATCGGCGATGAGGCCGGAGACCGGTTGGGCCAGGCGGTAGCTGATGCCGAAGTCACCGTGCAGTGCGGTCCAGAGGAAGCGGCCGTATTGGACGAAGAACGGCTGGTCGAGTCCGAGTTGCTTGATCAAGGCCAGTCGTTGCGCCTCGGTGTGGTCCTGGCCGAGCAGAATATTGACTGGGTCGCCGACGTAGTTGAACAAGGCGAAGGCGATGAAGCCGACGACCAATAGGACCGGGATAGCCTGAAGAAGCCGGGAACCGATGAATCCGAACATGCGGGGGGCGAATAAGGCGGATTGGCGCGTGTTTGCCAAGGGGTCTTGTGACGGTTGGGGTCCTATTGGTGGGTTTCCCTGACCAGCCAATCGCGAAATTGCCGGACCTGGCGGATGCGCAGGCGGTCTGGCAGGGCGACGAACCAGTGGCCCTCGGCGGTGTGGACCGGTGGGTTGGGGGCGATTTCGGCCAACAATCCGTTGGCGATCATATCGGCGACCAGGTTGCGATCCACCACCGCGGCGCCCATGCCGGCGGTCGCGGCCTGCACTGCCAGCGCTCGGGTTTCGAACGTTAATGTTGGTGGGACGTCGGGCCAACCGAGCGCGGCGGCGACGCGGGGCCAGTCGTCGGGGCGGGTGCCGGCGGCGAGGCGGGGCAGGTCCCTGGGGTTGGTTTGCAGCAGGCGGGGGTTTGTTACGACCACGGGGCGGTCGTGGAACAGTGGCGTCGCGTCCAGCCCCGGCCAGCCGCCTCGGCCCCACCGGATCGCGCATTCGTAGGGTTCGCCGGAAAGGTCCACTGGGCGTATCCCGGTGCTGAGCAGCAGCCGTGTGTCCGGGTGGCGCGACTGGAACCGGGTCAGGCGGGGGACGAGCCAGAGCGTGAGAAAGCTCGACAACGCGGAGACGCGGACATCGCCGGCCTGATGGTGCGCCTCGGTGATCGCGGCATCGATGGTGTCGAACGCGGTGACGAGGCGGTGGGCGAGCTTTTCCCCGATTTGTGTGAGGCGGGCATTGGGGCCGCGCGTGATGAACAGTGTCAGTGCCAGGGATTGTTCGAGTTCTCGCAGCAGGTGGGAGATCGCGGACGGCGTGACGTTCAGCACGCGTGAGGCCGCGGCCAGGCTGCCGGTCCGGGATGTTTCCGCAAATGCCCTTAGCGCTCGGAAGGAGGGTTTGGACATGAGAAATCCTCATGTTTGGGGTTTGCCTTCTCACTACCGGTTATTGTCCAGTTGCGCCAGGATTGTACGTGTTCCGGAAAGGAGGCGAGGATGCTGAAGGCTCATTTCGACCAACTGGCGGCGTATAACCGGTGGGCGAACGGGCGGCTGTACGATGACGCGGCTTCGCTGCCGGATGAGGCGCGGAAACGACCGGCTGGGCTGTTTTTTGGCAGCGTGCATGGGACGCTGAACCATCTGCTGGTGGCGGATTACATCTGGATGCGGCGGTTCACCGGCGATGGGCCGCAGCCGGAACGGCTTAATCAGATTCTGTATGAGGACTTTGGGGAATTGCGGGCGGCGCGGGAGCGGGAGGATGAACGGATTTTTGCGTTTGTTATTGGGGCTGATGATTATGACCGGGTGATCGAGTATCAGAACTCCACCGGGAAGACGTTTCGGCAGGCGCTGGGGCCGGCGTTGACTCATTTCTTCAACCATCAGGCGCATCACCGGGGGCAAGTGCATGCGGGCTTCACGATTGCGGGGATACGGGAGCCGACTTCTTTGGATTTGCTGGTGTTGCAGCGGTCGTGACGGCGGAACAAGTGACTGGTGGCCGCCCAGGTTGCGATACGGTGACAGCCGGTCCAGGATGAACCTGCGGCGGTGTACCGCCGCGCCATAAAATCTGGGAACGTCTGTCATCATGTCTCGTTTTGCCGGTCTTACGCCGCTTCTGGCACCCCGCTCCGTCGCTGTCCTTGGGGCGTCTTCCGACCCGACGCGGATTGGCGGGCGGCCCATTGCCTATATGCGCGCCCAGGGTTTTCCCGGCGCGCTGTATCCGGTCAACCCAAACCGAGCGGAAATTCAGGGGCTGAAGGCGTATGCCTCGGTCGCGGATTTGCCGGAAACTCCGGACGTGGCGATCGTTGCGGTGCCGGCCGACCTGGCTGCGTCGTCGATCGACGACCTGGCGCGGCGCGGGGTGAAAGCGGTGGTGATGTTCACCGCCGGGTTTGCCGAAATGGATGAAACCGGCGGGGTGGCGCAGGCGAAGATGGTTGCCACGGCGCGGGCCGCGGGGATGCGCATCCTGGGGCCGAACTGCCTGGGTGTGTTCGATGCGCGCCGATCATACTACGCAACGTTCTCCTCATCCTTCGACAGCGGCTGGCCGGTGCTGGGGCGTATCGGTATTGCCAGCCAGTCCGGGGCGTATGGCACGCATCTTTACACGCTGGCGCGCAATCGCGGCATCGGCGCGTCGTTGTGCGTGATGACCGGCAACGAGAGTGACGTTACGGTGGGGGAATGCATCGGCTGGCTGGCGGAAAACCCTGATGTGGACGTGATCGCCGTCTATGCCGAGGGCATCCGCGAAGCGCCCGGGCTGATCGCCGCGCTGGAAGCCGCCAGGGCGGCGAAGAAGCCTGTGGT
>JAQGHW010000905.1 GCA_028291505.1 Rhodopila sp.
GTGCGCGGCACGCTGATCTACATGGTCATCTACGTGTTCATGACCGCGGGCACCTTCGGCTGCATCCTGGCGATGCGCCGCAATGGCAGGGCGGTGGAGCGGATTTCGGATCTGTCCGGACTGGCGGCGAATGATCCGGCCCTGGCCCTGGCGCTGGCCGTGTTCATGTTCAGCCTGGCCGGTATCCCGCTGATGTCGGGGTTCTTCGCCAAGCTGTATATCTTCCTCGCGGCCGTGCAGGTTGGTCTCTGGACGCTGGCGGTAGTCGGCGTGCTGACCAGCGTGGTGGGCGCGTTCTATTACATCCGCATCATCAAGGTGATGTACTTCGATGCCCCGGCGGAGCGGTTCGATCCCAGGCCACCGTCGCTGTCCTTCGTGGTCGCGGCGACCGGGCTGTTCACCGGATTTTTCTTCCTGTTCCCAGCGCCGGTCGTCACCGCGGCGCAGGCCGCGGCAGGCGTGTTGTTCCGGTAGGGCAGGGGCGAGCGAACGCCAATCATCCGATCAAATGACGACCCCTTTTTGATTTAGAGCAACATCAGCCTGACTGGAACAGTCCGGCTGACAAAGTTGCTCGTGAAAACAATGGTCTAGAGCATGCTGACTGTATTAAGTCAGCCTAAAAATGCTCTAGGGAAGTGTCTCCGCGCCCTGTACCATGGCGATATTGCCGGCCCGCATGGGAGGAAAATCCGCTGTATGGACGTTGATCCGAACATCGCTTCGATGGCCGACGCCGACCTGGTGCTTCAGTTCGAAAGCATCGGCGACAACTGTGAATTCGGCCTGGTGCAACGCCAGGCGGGTGCGGAACCACTGGGATTGCTGCGGTTCGCCGGCGCACCCCTGCGAAATCTGCTGCGAGGCTTGAACGCCCGCTTCGCGAACATCGGCGAACCGGACCACATCCGGATCCAGCCCGAAAACGGCGAGTTCATGGTCAAGCTGACCAAATACGATTTTACCTACCACGCCCACGTGAGGATTGGCGAGATGGCACCGGAGGCGCTGCACCGCCAGCAATGCCGCACCATTGGGTTCCTCGCCAACAAACTGATCGGCGACCTGGAAGCCGCCTCGAAAATCCTGGTGTTCCGCCAGAATGAGCTGCTGTCGGCAAGCGATCTGGTCGATCTCCGCATCGCGCTGTCCGCCTACGGACCAACGATCCTGCTGTGGGTGCAGCAAGCCTCTCCAGGTCACCCGCCGGGGTCGGTGGAGGTAGCGGATGAGCGGATGATGGTGGGCTACGTGCGGCGCCTTGCGGAGCGTGAGACTGTTCCGGACCTGGATTTCGAGTCCTGGATGCAGGTGTTGCGTCGCGCCCACGCGCTGTCGCTTCGCGCCCATGAGGGGCGGCTGGTGCGTGCGGCGGTGCAACCGCCAGCGCAGACCGAACTGACCTTCGGGAACGAGGGAAACGCCAAGCCGGCGCTCGGTTTTGGCTGGTCCGGGCCGGAAGCAGGCTACCAGTGGGCGGTGGGGGAGCGCAGCCTGGTAACCATCGAGGTCCCAGGCGAGGCGGACGAATACTGGCTGGAGATGGATGTCACGCCCTATATCAGGCCCCCGCTGCTGCCGAGGCAGCGGTTGGACGTGCTGATCGACGGAACCCTGGTGCACAGTTTCGCCGCGCTGCCGCGTGGCGAAGTGGGTTGTGTGGTGCCTGGCCATCTGGTGGCCGGACGAAAGACGGTACAGATCGTGCTGGATCATCCCCACGCCGCCAGTCCGATCCTGGTCGCGGGGGACAAAGACGACAGACGTCTGGGTGTATCGTTCCGTCGGCTTGCGTTGGTCTGCGCGTAGAAGTTGACGAAGAAACATTACGGGATCGATCACAGGGTGCCAGTGAATGGCGCTGTCACGTGCACGTAGGACTGACGACGCCTTGTGGCACCTGTTTCATGCGGCACTTCGCCAAAGATGGGATTGCGCGAAGCGCTATTCTGCCTTTCTCCGCGCACTCGTGGTTCTTCGTGCCCTCCGTGTTAAAGCCTGCTTGCTCACTTGCTTGCTAGTGGAAGACCCAGCCCCATCCCCGCAACCGTCCCAATCAGCGCCCGGCGAAGTGTGACTCCGGCAGGGACAGATCGGACCACGACCGGGAATGAAGGGTCGATGTCAAACGCCGGCTACACCGCATCCGCCACGTAGGTAACCAGATCATCCACCCCTGAACCGATCTCACGCACGAAGAACGGCCCGTCCGCGGGAGAAAATCCAAGCCCGGGATAAAGCCCCGCCACCACATCGTTCTTCGGCGTCGCCAGATATTCGCCCAGCAGCCGCTTCGCCCCCTTCTCGGCCGCGATCCCGATCAGGCCGCGCAGGATGAACTGTTCCGCCGAACGGGAGAAGATCCGGCAGCTCATGAGCCAACTGTCGATCCGCATCGCATCGCCTTCATGGAACGCCACCAGTGTCGATGTCAGCCCATGGTCGCCGAAACGATCCACCAGCCGGAACGCAAGCACGACCGCATCCTCGCGCGCCAGGAACGCCCGGATCGCCGCTTCGCCATAACGGCGAGTGGTGGCGTTGAACTGGTTGGTCTTCAGCTCCAACTGGGCGATCCGAACGATGTCGGCTTCTCGCGGTCGTGTCAGCGATCCCTTCATTCCCAGACCGGCCAGGTAGCCGCCGATATCGGTCGCGCCGGCCTGCTCCGCCAGGGCCGCGGCGCGCGCGGTATAGGCCGCGGATCGGCCGAGGTCTTCCTGCGTGTAGTGGTCGGCGTCCAGCCAGTGGCCCGCATCGAACAGATCGACGAATGCCGCGGGATCGGTGCCCAGGCAGACGACCGCGATTTCGGGAAATTCCCGCTGCACAAGGTCGCACTCGGCCGGGTTGTCGTCGCAGAAAACGAAGCTGTCGATGCCGACGTTCAAATCGCTGGCGATCCGTCGCAGGCCGCCCGCCTTGTCGTTCCAGGAGCATTCGAACGCCGAAAAATCGGATCTCCGCAGAACCGAATTCGGGTGCTCGAACCCGGTTTCCGCAATCGCCTTGTCGTTCTTGGAACAGACCGCAAGAATCGCCCCTCGCTCGCCAAGCCCCTGGATGTAGCGCTGCCAGTCCTCGAACGCCTCGCCGGCCGGGGAGGCAGGACCGAGCGTGATGCCCTCGACGCCGTCGTCGTCGATCACGCCGCCCCACAGCGTGTTGTCGAGGTCCAGCACCAGCACCTTCTTGGCGCGTGCGTTGGCCGACCGCCAGGCCGCGCGGAACAGCAGCAGGTAATCCGGCAGCCATCTTTGGTCGTGGTCCAGCTTGGCGGCGTAGTAGAACTTCGCCGGTGAAAACCGCCGCGAGCCGATCTCGTGCGCCAGTGCCTCCATGTCCACCCAGGTGACGAGGCCGCGACCGGCTTCCAGCAGCATCTCATTCAATCGCCGCACCTGGTTCGAAGGTGAGGCTGGCGCCAGCCGTTCCGCCACGCCGCGATAACGTTGCGAGGGTGCCACCAGCACATGCTGGACGATTTTCGCCCCCTTCTCGGAAAGTCGCCCCCACATGTTACGCAGCAGTCCCACCTTCGACGCCAGCGCCGCATCCACGTCCGCGGCCGGCGAGCCGATCGGCAACTGCGCGATCATGTCCCGCCAATGCGGCGCGATCACCACCAGTTCGGGACCGAAGCCAAACAAGGCGGACCCGGGATCCAGCACCTCCTGCACGTAGGAGCCGAAGGGCGCCTGATACAGCACCGGAAAGACGCCCTCCTGCAGCACCGAACAGGCGACCGCTCGGGATAGGTAGTCGATGGTCACCGAACCCAGGACGGCGATACGTTGCGTTGTCGTTCCGAGCGGAATCGCGGACGGATCAGCGGCGGCTTCGGCGATCCTGTCGCCCACCTGAAAGATCAACGGCAGGCTCGGCGCCCTTCCCCCAAACCCCAGGGCCGAGAGGAACGATGCCGATGAGGCTGGATGGTCGAGCATGGAAAGGCGCAATCCTTCCGCCACACCGTCCGGAGAAGACGGCAATCCTACCAAGCTCTACCACACATCCTTCAATGCCAGACAGTGTCCGTTGCAGGACGCAACATCTGTCTGGGACGGCGAAACGCGCGGAGAACGTCCAGGAAAGATGCCAGCCGATTTCCTGGGCAGACGAGAAATGGTCTATAGGCTGCGGCTCATGGAAAGGATTTCGGATCCACGATGACTATCGTCAACCTGGCTGAAGCAGAACTCGCCGACCGTGAACTGGTCCTCCAGTTCGAAAGCCTGGGCGACAGTTGCGAACTGGGCCTGGTGCAACGCGGTGTCGGGGCCGAACCGCTTGGCATGTTCCGGTTCGCCGGCGCCCCTGTACGGCACATGATACGGGCGATGGATGCGCGCTTCGAAGGCATGGCGGATCCCGGAAATATCCGTGTGCAGCCTGAGAACGGCGAGTACATGATCAAGCTGACCAAATACGATTTTATCTACCATGCCCATGTGAAGATCGGCGAAGCCGACCCGCCGACGCTGCATCAGCAGCAGGTCCGCACCGTTCGCTTCCTGACCGACAAACTGATCGCCGATCTGCAAAGTCCGCAAAAGATCATGGTGTTTCGGCAGAATGAGGTGTTGTCGGCAAACGACTTGCTGGATCTCCGCGCAGCGCTGGCAGCCTACGGTTCGGCCACGCTGCTGTGGGTGCAGGAAACCCGCCGCGGCCATCCCCCCGGCACTGCCGTGGTCGTCGATGACACGTTGATGATCGGCTACGTGACCCGACTGTCCCCACGCGAAAATGCGCCCGACTTCGATCTCAAATCCTGGCTGGGAATGCTACGGAACGCCTACCGGGTTCGCCCCGTTCGGCCCACGGCGGCGCCGGAACAAGCCGCGCCCCGGCCGCTTCCGTCGCCGCCGCGGCGGACGCGCATCGATACGGTATTCGGCAGGGACGGCAATGCATCCGGCGGTACCGGGCATGGCTGGTCAGCGCCCGAGAATGGCTTCACATGGGCGATCGAGGATCAGAGCGCACTGACCATCGAGAAACCCGACATCGCCAAAACCTACAGGCTTGAGATGGACGTGGTCCCGTTCGTCGCTCCACCCGTCGTCGAGGCGCAAACGATGGGGGTCACGGTCAATGGTGAATTGGTCCAGCTTTTCGACCCACTGCCACGCGGCAAAGCCACCTGCTCGGTTCCGGGTCGCTTGCTGGACGGTCGCGATGCGGTCGAGATTCTGTTCGACCATCCCAAAGCCGCCAGTCCCAGCGTGGTCGCCGGGCAGAATGACAGTCGGCGCCTCGCCGTGGCGTTCTATAAGTTGTCGCTGATCTGCGACTGATCCTGCTCAGGCAACACCACGGGCACTCAGCATCGAACGGATCTTCGCGACCGAGGTCGTCTCCAGCATCTCCTCGTCGCTTAGCTCGAAACCGAAATGTGTCTCAAGTTCGGTCATCAGCATGATCTGACGCAGACTGTCCCATTTCCGCGTGTTGGACATATCGGAGCTTTCGCTGACCTCCGCCGGATCAATTCCCAGAGTCCCCGCGATCAGCGTGAGCAGTGCGTCGTCAGCCATTCGATCACTCCCATCCGCTTATTTCGTTCCCGCTCCATCAGCGTTGCGGCACCGCTTGTCGGTCGCGCCCGGTGCGATCCTATTTCATGTAGTCCGTCCAACGTATATAGTGCAGTATATACTGCCGGAACGTCCATTCATGCCCGTGCCACCGGTATGTCGCGTCCGGATCAAAGTATCGAAGGTTCATGCGGCTGGCCACCACCGGATGGATCGGCACGCACTCAAAATCCTGGCCGGTGTGCCGACCCAAAAGAATATCCACCTCGCCGACCGCGGCCCTCGCCAATGCCGGGGACAGGATGCCGGTCCGGCTCAGAAGCTCCTTCATCAGGTAAGCGACGGCGGCCGCGGTAACATGCCCGCTGGTGTAGAATAACCTGATCGACCGGAACGTCTTCTCGACCCAGTCAGCCAGCGCGATGTCAGAGAAGGCGTCGGCGGCTTTCCAGCGTGCGACATCCAGGCGCAAACGCCGATCCAGATCAGGCATCCGTTCGGTGGTGACGCCGAGGTATTTCTCAAACAGTTCGTCATCGGACAGAGCTTCGGTCGACAGCACAGCGGCGATCGAATCCGGCCACGGATACCGGTCGGGATCGCGTGCGACGCGTGGATCATTGCCGGCGAAGGGCCATAGGCAGGTTGCCGAGAACGGCGGAAACCGTACGATGGGGATGTTCTTCGGAATCCGCTCATGCAAGGCGGCACGGTTCGCCGACAAGCCGCCGGTCTCCACCTGTTCCCACACGGTCACCACGTCAGCCATGAAGGCTCGGCCGTATTTCCGGTCCCAATCGCGTTCCGTAACAAGGTGGAATGGAATCCACTTGAAGTTCAGCCGCCCGGCCATGCACTGCATGTAATGGCCGGTCTTCTGCAGTTCCTCACCCTGGCAGTTCGCGTAGATCAGGACTGAATGGCTCATGGCCGCCACTGCATCCACTTGATGTAGTCCAGGATATGGTCGCGGTGGGTGCGGTAGTTGTTCATCCAGCGGTATTTCATATCGGGCGACCACCAGGCCAGGTCGAAATGCCTGGCGACCCGTTGGTGGACAGGCAGTTCCTCCTGCCATCCGGTGTATCCATCCAGCAGGACATCGAGTTCGGCGGACACGACATCAGGACTGGCAATGTCACGAATCATACCGTCGTCAAGCAGTTGATCCACCATTTCCCGCAGCAGGATCGGACCCTCCCTGTTGGGGGCAACGAACAGGCGTTCGGTTCTGATATGGCGCTCGATGAAATCGGCGAGCCGCACGTCGGACTTCTTGCCTTCGGCCCGCCAGCGGCGCAGGTCGTTGGCGAAGATTTCGTCAAGCTCCAGCGGCTCCTGGTTGGCCGACATGTCGTACATCAGATATAGCACATCGTCGGGCATGTTCATTGCCGCGAGCACCTGGGCAAGCCGGTCGGCATAGGGATAACGCGACGGAATGTGCCGCCCCGGTTCGATCACCGCTCTGGTATCCGGTCCCTGGAACGGCCAGAGTGAGCGGATGATCGGCGCATAGAACGTTCGCAAGGCACAGCCGGGGCCCAACCGTTCGCGTAACGGATCACGCGTGACCGGGGTGCCCGCGTTGAGCTCCATCCAGCAGAATTGCATCGTGTCGAGAGTTCCCGGCGGAAGCCGTTCGGCCGCTATGTCCAGGTCATGCGACAGATCGAGGAAGCGGATGCCGAACTTCCCCCGCAGGGAGGGCAGCTTGCCGATAACCTCGCAGATCCGCATCGCCGTGCTGCCGCCGGCAATGATCCCATGCACCGGTTCCAGCCCGGAGCGATCCGCGGTCAAAGACACTTGACCACTGTCAAAATCAGCTCGTGCCAGACTGGCTGAATGGAAGCAAAGCGCCAGCCGTCGAGGGTCGTCGACCGGAAGATGATCGCGCGGCCGAGCGGCGTCGGGATGAATGAGGGTGAGTGTGATCCGGTCGGCGCCGCCGGTCAGTTCAACCGGCAGCGGAATGGTGACGGTCGCCCGCGCCGTCAGCTCGAAGGACCCGATCACGGTCTTTCCGGCTCGTATCATCAGCCGCTGGCGTGGAACCTTCGGTGGAAAGATCGCGGGATGGATATCGAACCGCAGAGTATAGGCAAGATCATCGCCCTGCAGGGGAAATGTCAGTTCGCTTTCCGCGCCGATAGCCCAGGCGAACGAATCTTCGACCGACCAGCCGGCACCCAGGGCAGTGGTCAGGTTCCCTGTTATCCCGAAAATGTAGGCGGCGTCCAAAAATCCACCTATTGGAATGCAAGTTAACCGCGGCCAGAGGGCTCAGGATCAGTCACACATTTTATCTCGTTCATTCAGGGAAGCAATGATGAATGTGGGATCAACGCCGGGACTGGGCTCATTTATTGTCCTCCACAATCTTTCTGTTACGATACGATGACACGCCCCTGCTTTTGAACTCGTCCCATTCATCGCCCCACCTTTGACATCAGCGGATCGCGCGGGGAAAACAGCGCGATCTCGGGAGGGGAAACAGCATGTCCGTACCACCTACCACATCAGCCGGCACCGGGTCATCACCGATGGGGCGGGGAATTTCGGCGATCGGCTTCATTGGTCTCGGCGTCATGGGCGAACCGATGTGCGGCCATCTGGCGCGCCGGTCGGGGATACCGGTCCTGGCGCACGATCTACGCCCCGAACCGTTGCAACGGCTTGCGGCGCAAAGCGTGCGGGCGGCCTCCATGCAGGAGATCGCCGCCACCTGCGAGGTGATCCTGCTCTCGCTCCCCGACGGCAAGGCCGTTGCCGCCGTGGTCGGACAGCTTGAACCGCATCTGCGCGCCGGCCAATGTGTGGTGGATACCAGCACGTCGTCGGTCGAACTGACCCGCCAGATCGGCGCCCGCCTGGCCGCGAAGGGCATTCCTTACGCCGACGCACCGGTCGCCCGCACCCGGGAAGCCGCATCGCGGGGTGAACTCAGCATCATGGTGGGCGCCACCGAGGACACCTTCGCGCGAATCCGCCCAATCCTTGAGACGATGGGAACCGACGTCACCCATTGCGGTCCCATCGGCTGCGGGCAGGTGGTCAAAATCCTCAACAACATGCTGGTGTTCCAGCACTGCGGCGCCCTGGCCGAGGCGATCGCCATCGGCCGCCGCAACGGCGTGTCCGCGGACGTCCTGCTGCCAACCATGGCAATGGGATCGGGCGACAGCTTCGTGCTGCGAAACCACGGCATGAAGGCAATGCTGCCAGGGGTTTTCCCGGAGCGCGCGTTCTCCACCCGGTACGCGATAAAGGACCTGTCGTATGCGCTGGAGATGGCCCGGGCGTCCGGCCTGGACATGGCAGCCGCAAAGCTGACGATGCAGCGGCTGCAGCAGGCGGATGAGGCCGGGTATGGCGATCAGTACCACCCGGTGGTGCTGAAGGTCATCGACCCGCAATGAGTTCGTTCCCGGACGCTGCATCCTGGCGCGCGGCCTGCGCTGGCGATGCGACCCTGGCCGCCTGGGCCGGCCCCTGGTCCGTCTGCTTCGCCATCGCCAGCGGCCCTGACACCACGGTGTTCAACCTGGTGGACGGCAAGGTCCAGCCCGACGGGGGCGACCCCGCTTTCACCTTGGCCGCGCCCGCGCCGGTCTGGGCGAAATTCCTGCAGCCGGTGCCGCCGCGCCACCACCACGGCATCTTCGCGATGCATTACCGCATTCCGGAATTTACCATCCAGGGCGAGCAACTCGTGTTCATGCAGCACGCGCATGTCGCGCGGCGCGTGCTGGAAATCGGCAAATGGCTGGCGTTGGGCAACGCGCCGCCGGTGCCCGTGAGCCTGGCACCGCGCGAAGGACCCAGGGCGATGCCAAAGGTGCAGGGCGGCTACGTCCCGGTCACGGCCGGTGGCGTCACATACCAGATCTACTACGAAACCGCGGGCACCGGCCGCGATGTGCTCTGCATGCACACAGCCGGTTCGGACGGGCGCCAGTTCCATGGGCTGATGGCCGACAGCCGCATCACGCGGAACCATCGGCTGATCGCATTCGATCTGCCGTGGCACGGCAAGTCGCCGCCGCCCGAGGGCGCCATTCCCGGCTCGTGGCGCTTGAACACCGATCTTTATGTCGATTTGATCATGGGTTTTGTCGCGGCGGCCGGGTTGGTCAAGCCGATCGCACTGGGCGCCTCGATGTCGGGCGAGATTTGCTTGGAACTCGCCTACCGGCATCCGGAAGCGTTCGGCGGCATCGTCGCGTGTGAGGCGTGCGACAAGATCAACCAGCGGCAAACCACCTGGGCGGCGCATCCCCGGGTGAACCAGTCGCTGTTCGTGCCGGAATGGATCAGGGCACTCAGCGCGCCGCAGAGCCCGGCGGAGTATCAGGAGGCGATCACCTGGCACTACAGCCAGGGCGGCGCCGCGGTGTTCTACGGCGATATCGCATTTTACTCGGGTGACTGGGATGCGCGCGAACGGGTGGGACGGATCGATACGAACCGGTGCCGGTTGTTCATGCTGACCGGCGAGTACGATTACTCCTGCACGGTGGAATTATCCGAAGCCACGGCGGCAAAAATCCCGGGGGTGAAGTTCCAGGCAATGGCTGGGATCGGGCATTTCCCGTTCGCCGAGAATCCCCGGCTGTTCGCCGACTACCTGTTGCCTGTGTTGCAGGAGCTGGATGAGCTGAAAGGACCGCCCAACTAGTACCCGATCGCAGAGAAGCGTGAGTCGCAGCGCGACCACGATTTGCCGCGTGAATCGGCGACTTCAAGCAAATCACGACGTATCGTCCTTCTCTGATGGGCGATACTAGACCGATTGGAAACGCATGATCAACGATCTTTGGTACAAGAACGCGATCATCTATTGCTTGTCCGTCGGCAGCTTCATGGATGCCAACGGCGACGGCGTCGGCGACTTCCCGGGCCTGATGCGCAGGTTGGACTATCTTCAGGGGCTGGGCGTCACCGCGATATGGTTGATGCCGTTCCAGCCCTCGCCGATGCGCGATGATGGATACGACATCACCGATTATTACGGCGTCGATCCGCGTTACGGAACACTGGGTGATTTCGTGGAATTCGCCCATGGCTGCAAGCAGCGCGGCATACGCGTGCTGATCGACCTGGTCGTCAATCACACATCCGACCAACACCCATGGTTCCAGGAAGCCAGGCGCGACGCCCAGTCGCCGTATCGCGACTGGTACGTTTGGGCCGAACAGAAGCCGCCTAAGGCAGACCTGGGCGTCGTGTTTCCGGGCGTGCAATCGTCGACCTGGGATCATGACGACGTCGCCAAGGCCTGGTACTTTCACCGCTTCTACGACTTTCAGCCCGACCTCAATACCGCCAACCCGCACGTCCAGGCCGAGATTCTGAAAATAATGGGGTTCTGGCTGCAACTCGGCGTATCGGGCTTCCGCATGGATGCGGTCCCGTTCGTGATCGCGAAGAAGGGCGCCGACCAGACGGACCCGGTCGAGCAGTACGACATGCTGCGGTTGTTTCGGGAGTTCCTGCAATGGCGGGAAGGCGACGCCATCATCCTGGCGGAGGCGAACGTCTTGCCGGCGACCGATCTGGATTACTTCGGCAACGATGGCGACCGGCTGCATATGATGTTCAATTTCCAGGTCAACCAGACCCTGTTCTATGCATTGGCCGCCGCCGACGTTCGCCCGTTGGTGAAGGCGCTGGAAGCCACAAGCGGCAAGCCAGCCACCGCCCAATGGGGTAATTTCCTGCGCAACCATGACGAACTCGACCTTGGCCGGCTGTCGAAGAAGCAGCGCAAGGCGGTCTTCGACGCTTTCGGGCCGGAGCCAGGGATGCAGCTCTATGGTCGCGGCATTCGCCGGCGGCTCGCGCCGATGCTGCAAGGCTGCCGCGCTCGGCTGGAGCTTGCCTACAGTCTGTTGATGACACTGCCCGGCACGCCGGTCATTCGGTATGGTGACGAGATCGGCATGGGGGACGATCTAAGCCTGCCGGAGCGCAATGCCGCACGCACACCCATGCAATGGTCCAGCGAGCCGCATGGTGGTTTCACCAAAAGCGATAAACCGTTTCTTCCGGTGATCGACCAGGCTCCCTTCGGCTTCCAGCACGTCAACGCGGCGCAGCAACGGCGCGATCCAAACTCGATACTTAACTGGACCGAACGTGTCATGCGGATGCGGAAGGAAGTGCCGGAGATCGGCTGGGGGCGTTTCGAGGTGCTGCCTTCGGGCACCCCGCAGGTACTGGTTCGTCGCTACGAGTGGCGCAACAACACCGTCATGTTCGTCCATAACCTGGCAGCGTCGCCGCGCGAGATACGCCTCAAGGTGAAGCGTGCGGCGCCCGGCGAACAGGATCTTGTCAATCTGCTTTCCGACGACCACAGCTATCCGGATAAAACCGGAGAGCACCATATTCGGTTGGAAACATACGGCTATCGCTGGTACCGCGTCGGCGGACTGGATTATTTGCTGAAGCGGACCGACGTCTGAATCTGGATCATGTCTGGCTGATCTCAAGGATGATGCCTTCCGCCGGACGCACGTCAAATCCAGCCCGCACGACTTCGCCGTCCCGGTCGAGTTCGGTCGACAGCAGCACCCGCGCCTCCTTCGCATCATCCGGAAGCGCCACCCGCTGCAGAGAACCGCCGAGGTTCAACGCCACCAGCAGGGTCGGCTCCTGGTCATGCCGCCGTTCGAACGTCATCACGTCGCCTTCGGTATGGCTCGCGACGTAGTTGCCGGAATGCAACGTCGCCCGATCCCGCCGCAGCGCGATCAGGCGACGATACAGCGACAGTATGGAGTGTGGATCAGCCGCCAGCGACGCCACGTTGCGCGTCGTGTGGTCGGGGTTGAGCGGCAGCCACGGAAACCCTGCCGTAAACCCCGCGTTCTGCGATGCGTCCCACGGCATCGGCGTGCGAGCGGGATCGCGCCCCAGGCCGAGGCCGGGCTCGTTCTTCTCCCACGGGTCTTGCACACGATCCGCTGGTATCGCCACGTTCTCCAGTCCCAACTCGTCGCCATAGTATAGAGTGGGCGTCCCCCGCAGCGTCAGCAGCAACATAGCCGCCACCCTCGCCTGTGGCCGGCCAATGCGTGAGGCGATGCGTTTCTGGTCGTGGTTGCCGAGCACCCAGTTGGGCCAGCCGCCGGGGGGCAGGGCTGCTTCATAGTCCGCCACGATGCGGGCGATCGCCTGGGCCTCCCAGGCGGTCAGGATGAGCTGAAAATTGAACGGCAGGTGCGCCTCGTTCATTCCTTTGCCGTAGTAGGCAACGAGCCATTTTAGCGGCAAGTAGATCTCGCCGATCAGCACCCGGTCGGCATAGGTATCCAGCACGGCCCGCATCTCCGCGACGACAGCATGGACCTCCGGCCGGTCGGCGGAGTAGCGCTGCACCAGGCGCTCGATCGCGGCTTGATGCGGTTGCCATGCCGGGTTCGGCGGGTTGTCGCGAAACTGTTCGTCCTTGATCAGCAGCCACAGCACGTCGACCCGGAAGCCATCTACACCGCGATCCAGCCAGAACCGCAGGACGTCGTACATCGCCTTGCGGACCTCCGGATTGCGCCAGTTCAGGTCCGGCTGCTGCTGCAGGAAGGCATGGTAATAATACTGGCCAGTCGCGCCATCGAACGTCCAGCCGCTGCCGCCGAAATTCGCCAGCCAGTTGTTCGGCGGCCCGCCATCGGGGGCCGGATCACGCCAGATGTACCAGTCTCGCTTCGGGTTCTGGCGCGAGGACCGGCTCTCCAGGAACCAGGGATGCTGCTCGGACGTATGATTCGGCACAAAGTCCAGGATCAGTTTCAGGCCGCGCGCATGCACTTCAGCCAGCAGGCGATCGAAGTCGCCCAGCCTGCCGAAAATCGGATCGATGTCGCAGTAGTCCGCAATATCATAGCCAAAGTCCGCCATGGGCGACGGGTAGACGGGCGAAATCCACACCGCATCAACGCCCAGCCCCCACAGATAGTCGAGCCGTTGGCGGATGCCAGCCAGATCGCCAATTCCATCGGCGTTGCTATCCTGAAAGGATCGCGGATAGATCTGATAGATGACACCTCGCTGCCACCAAAGAGCTTCGGCCATTCATGATCTCCCGGTGCCACGCCTAGTACCCGACCACGATTCGCCGCGTGAATCGGCGACTTCAAGCAAATCACGACGTATCGCGCTTCTATGATGCGCGATACTAGGCATTAGATCCCGTGTTCAATCCAATACGCCGTGTCGCCGGCTTACCCAACCTGTCCGGCCCGTCGCGAATGTCTGCGTGCGGCGATCGTCCGAACCGTCCGGAGCACAGCGACCGATGCGGCCCCGGTAACCAAACGACTTGACGCCAGCGCTGGCAACGTTGACTCTGGCGACATCATCTTCAGGGATAGTATCGCCATGAATGTCGCGACCTCCCCGGCGTCGATCGCCGGCGTTTCCGAAGCCGAATGGCAGATCCGCTGCGACCTTGCGGCGCTGTATCGCCTGGTGGCGCATCACCGCTGGACCGACTTCATCTACACCCACCTGAGTGCTCGGCTGCCCGGCCCGCAACATCATTTCCTGATCAACAAGTACGGCGTGAATTTCCAGCACATGCGGGCCTCCGATCTGGTGAAGATCGACGTCGACGGCAATATCGTCGAAGAACAGCGGGGGCTCAGCAGCCGGGACGTCAACGCCGCGGGTTTCACGATCCATTCCGCGATCCACATGGCGCGCCACGACCTGATGTGCGTCGTGCACACCCATACGGCGGCCGGAATCGCGGTGTCGGCGCAGAAGGACGGCCTGCTGCCGCTGTCGCAGCACGCGTGCAAGTTCTACGGCCGGCTCGCCTATCACGGCTACGAGGGGATCGCCCTCGACCTCGATGAGCGGGATCGTCTGGTCGCCGACCTCGGGCAGCACAAGGCGATGATCCTGCGCAACCACGGCCTGCTGGTCGGCGGGACCTCCATCGCCGAGGCGTTCCACATGATCTACATGCTGGAGCGAGCATGCGCCGCGCAGGTTGAAGCGCTTTCCGGTGGACGCGAGATCATCCTGCCGCCCCCCGAGGTCTGCCAGCACACCTCCGACCAGTTCCATCGGCACGAGACCGACGAGCATTACGCGATGGTGTGGGACGCCGCGCTTCGGTTGATCGAGGACGGCAAGCCGGATTATCGGAGCTAGTACCCGATCGCAGAGAAGCGTGAGTCGCACTGCGACCACGATTCCCCGCGGTGTGCCAGGCATGGCACTGATCTTGGAGGTGCAAGTCCTTTACGGGCCGATTGGCCGGAACCGTTAGCCAATGGCAACTGCTGCGC
>JAQGHW010000909.1 GCA_028291505.1 Rhodopila sp.
GTCAGCACACCAGAGATCGCATAAACCACCTGCGCCCATTCGTGCCGATGCTCCGGAAAGCACGATCGCGCCGCAAGGGTCTGCACCCGCACCGTCATGGGTGCTGGGGCCGGCACGCCCGCCGGAATTTCAATCAGATCCCAATTCATCGTGCTGGCCTCGCCTCTGGCCGATATTCTACACAATTTGGCTTTTAGTCGAAAGACCGACAGCCTCAAAGCGAGTAGGCCATGGCTGATGTCCCGGACGGCCTCGCGTCGCCCGTGGCGAGGCCTTGGAAAGACGCTTATGGCGAATCTGGACAATCACGACCTACCGATTTCGACCGCCTCCGCTCTGGCTGCCGAACACTACCGCGCGGGCGTGACCTTTTCGCTCGACTGCGGCCGTCACCGCCGCCTCTCCCCGCGCGACGCGCGCTGGCGCAGCGCCCTCGACATCGGAGCTTCCCAGCATGTCTGAAGCTTCAATCGCCCCAGCCAGCCCGATCCGCCAGCCGGCGTCATCTGGCCTTTCCCACGCCGAAATCATGCGTGTGATGTCCGGAGTGCTGATCTGCATCCTTCTGGCAGCCCTCGATCAGACCGTCGTCATTCCCGCGCTTCCGGCGATCGGCAGCGAACTCGGCGCGTATAGCCAACTGTCGTGGATCGTGGCGGCCTATCTGATCACCTCCACGATCAGCACACCGATCTACAGCAAGTTCTCCGATATCTACGGCCGAAGACGCCTGCTCATCATCTGCATCGGCCTCTTTATTGCGACGTCGATGCTGTGCGCCGTCGCGCAATCGCTCAACCAGCTCATCTGGTTTCGCGCACTCCAGGGCCTCGGCGGAGGCGGCCTGATGGCTCTCACCCAGGCTGCCATTGCCGACGTGATGTCGCCGCGCGAACGGGGCCGTTATCAGGCATACATATCCGCCGTCTGGGCTATCACGTCGATCAGCGGACCGCTTGTGGGCGGCTTCATGGCCCAGACCCTCTCATGGCGATGGATATTTTGGATAAACCTGCCGATCGGTGCGATCGCGATGTGGGCATGCCACAACGGACTGCGCCGACTGTCACCGCCTGGCCTGTCCAGCAAGCCAAGGTTGGACGTCATCGGCATGCTTTTGCTCTCAGGGTCGCTATCGCTTCTGCTGCTCGCCCTGGGATGGGGCGGCGACATCTACGCCTGGGGATCATACCAGATCATGACCCTCGTTGCCGCCGGCCTTGTCCTTCTTGTCCTGCTGATCCTGCAGGAACTTCGGGTGAACGATCCTCTTCTCCCACCGCGCGTATTCAAGAGCAAAAGCTACGTCGGCAACGTCACCGTTTCGACGCTTATGTCGCTGCTGTTGTTCATGTGCCTGTTCGCGATCCCGCTGTTTTTCCAGATCGCACGAGGCACCACGGCGGCTCAGTCCGGGTTTTACCTTGCCCCCTTCATGCTTTCCAGCGCAGCCGGAAATGTCGCCGGAAGCCGATATGCCAAGCGTTTCGGCACGATGCGCGGGGAAATGCGCGTCGCCAGCTTTTCCTGTTGCATGGGCCTCATCCTGCTGGCCACCCTGCCGCTTGATGCGCCTGTCTGGGCGATCCTGATCGCGATGATCGTGACAGGCGCTGGCATCGGCGGCAGTTTCATTGGGTCGATGATGGGCGGCCAGAATGCCCTCAGTGCCAGGGACACCGGTGCCGGCACAGGTGCCCTTCTGGTTTTGCGCTCTGTCGGAGGCGCAAGCGGATCGAGCCTGGCGGGCGCGATCATCGCTTCAGGACTGATCGCTATTCACAAGCCCGGAACCGCCACCGCGATGCCTGCCACACACCCCGTGCAACACGGCGCAGCGGCCCTGGCCAATGCCGCCAACAGCGGCGCGACCACCCATCTCGGTTGGAGTTTCGGGATGGTGTACGTGGTCGCCGCCATGTTCGCGGCGATCGCCTTTGCGGTGACGCTGTGGATGCCGAACACCCGGCTGCGCGAAGCACCCCATTTCGCGCCGATCTCCGAGTAGCGGTCCCCCTGGATCGGTTGCGGTCTTTGTTTTGGCAGCGATCGGAAGGTTGCAATATGCATGAAGTCCGTCACGCACTGCTGGCCGTTGAAGGAATTTTCCTGCTCCGAGGACTTGGCTTCGTCGAGGTCTCGGCGGACGAACAGAAATCCGTCCTGCTCCAGGCGCGCGATATCGTCGTCGCGGTGTTGGCCAAGCACAGAGCGTGCGCGCGCGCACGCTCCTAGACCAAAATGACACGTTCATTTGGCCCACGATAAGATGAACGAATGCCCGCTTCCGAGTGCCTTTCTAATCCGCCAAACGAAGGAGATAGGCGCGAGGCGGCCGGGACCACGTCAGCGCTGATGTCCGCTTACAGGGTGGCCGTCTCGACTGCCCTGTCACCTACTTGGGTCGACTTCAGCTGTAGCCAGCAAGTGCCAAGTGCCAGACCTGGACCAACAGAGGAGTGGCCCGCTGTGAGTTTCCCTGCGATGAGCGTATCTGGGTAGGAGCTTGGCCGCGGCCGCGCGCTTCGCCTCTCCGTAGAGCTTGCCGTCAGGCCGCCTTGTGCCGCCCCTGCCGCACGGACTCCCACGGAGATGACAACGCCGGTGTCGAGCGGATAGGATGCCATTCTCACTTTCGCCCGCGACGTATCGGGAGGCGAACCGTTGCTCGGCAGGCGAATGGCACGCTTCAATCGCCAGGTACTAAATCACCTGACGCGACCGCTTGCCCGCCACCTTCCGGGATTCGGAGTCATCATTCACCGTGGTCGGCGGAGCGGTCGCATCTACGAAACGCCCGTCAATGTGTTCCGCCGCAGCAACGGCTACGTGGTCGCGCTGACCTACGGCGCCGATGCTGACTGGGTAAGAAACGTGATTGCCGCGGGTGTCTGCGACCTGGTTACCCACGGTCGCCGCGTGCCGGTCGTCGTTTCACATATCCAGCATGACGAGCAACTGCTTCCCGTCCCGGCTATCGTCCGGCCGATTCTGCGGCTGATTCACGTTGCGGACTTTCTGCATTTGAGCTCGCCATAGCCGGCGCATGAGGCTTCACTTCCATAATGGCGGGCCCTTGGCCGGGAAAGGGCGTGAAACTGCCCGAGCCAGGTGGCGTCGAACGTCCGCTTGCGGGAGCCTGCGGTGGTCCGGCCTATGCCCGTGTTGGGTCGTGAACACGTATTGGATCGTGGCTCGGACGCGGACATAGAGTCGGCCCAAACACTCACGGCCGATGTTTTCTGCTCAAGTCAAGTTGCCAGTTCGCTCTACGATGTTGTACAGTTACGCACAGTTCTTATCGTGACCCCGATCTGCTCAAACTGATCGGCGCTTCCGGAGCGGCCTTCCCCTAATGGTCCAACGGCATTCCAACCAGAACCGTCGGTCCCGTGCCTCTTGGCTACTATCCGGTGGTTGGTGAAAGTCGCCATGAATGACCGCCGCCCCGCCGAACAAATTACTCATTTGGGCCTGAGTGCGTAGCTTACGACGACGATAGACCGCGTCACTGTAACCCATCGTCTCCACGATAACGGGCCTACTCTC
>JAQGHW010000975.1 GCA_028291505.1 Rhodopila sp.
AAGCGGGCAGGGGGCGTGTCGTCGCGTCCCCTGGCCGGCAAGACCCTGGCGCTGATTTTCGAAAAACCCTCCACCCGCACCCGCGTCTCGTTCGAGGTCGGGATGCGCCAACTCGGCGGTGAGGTCATCGTCCTGACCGGAAAGGAAACCCAGCTTGGCCGCGGCGAGACCGTCGCCGACACCGCGCGCGTGCTGTCGCGCTACGTCGACGCCATCATGCTGCGCACGGACAACGTAGCGAAACTGCTGGAAATGGCGGAATACGCCACCGTGCCGGTGATCAACGGCCTGACCGAGGCGTCCCACCCCTGCCAGCTCATGGCCGACGTGATGACGTTCGAGGAGCATCGCGGCCCGATCGCCGGCCAGGTCGTGGCCTGGTGCGGCGACGGCAACAACGTCGCACGAAGCTGGATCGAGGCGGCCGTGCGCTTCGGCTTCACCCTGCGCCTGGCGACCCCGGACGCCTTGCGTCCCCCCGAGGACCTCGTGGCCTGGGCGCGTGCCCAGGGCGGCCAGATCGAGCTGACCGACGACCCCGAAGCCGCGATCGCCGGCGCGCGTTGCGTCGTCACCGACACTTGGGTGTCGATGTCCGACGACCCGAACGAGAGCCGCCACAATCTGCTCGCCCCCTACCGGGTCACCAGCCGCCTGATGGCCAAAGCCGAACCGGACGCGCTGTTCATGCACTGCCTGCCCGCCCATCGCGGCGAGGAAGTGGACGCCGACGTGATCGACGGCCCCCATTCGGTGGTATTCGATGAGGCCGAGAACCGCCTGCACGCACAAAAGGGCGTTCTGGCCTGGGTGATGGGCGCCGCCCGCTGATCAGCCCACCATCCGGTCGAACGAAGCGGGCCCTGATGTCACGGTCCCGACGCCTGGCAACCGCCGTTTATTTCGGATTAGAGAATTTTTCACGGTGACTGGAAACGCCAGTGTCCTGCCCTCGAAGTTCGTCGCACCTTGCGACGCACGCAGGGGACAAGCAGGCCACTGAAAACAAAGAGCTAGTGTTGCGAATTCTGAGGTTCGCCACTGTGGCGGACTTCAGATTCGGGACACCAGCTTGAAAATCGATCGAGGAAAGATTTGCGAACAGAGAAAAAGCTGATGGACAAGAAGCTGATAAAAATTCTCCTGGTTGAAGATAACCCGGGAGACGCTCGATTGCTCCGCGAGATGTTTATCGACCAGGGCTCGTACCAGGCCAAAGTGACCCATGTCGAGTCCATGGCTGACGCCGAGAAGCACGTTGCGGAGCAATCGGTTGACGTTATCGTGCTGGACCTGGGATTGCCCGACGCACAAGGCCTGGAGGCGCTTCGGCGCGCTCATGCGGCGGGACCGTCCATTCCCCTGGTGGTGCTGACGGGCTTGGACGACGAGGCGCTCGCCGTGCAGGCCTTGAAGGAAGGCGCGCAGGACTATCTGGTCAAAGGCCAGATCGAGACGCACGGGCTGATGCGAGCGCTTCGCCACGCCATCGAGCGTAAGATCATGGAAATCGATATCGACAACGATGTCATCGGGCTGAAGCGCACGCAGGCGGAACTGCGGGAGAGTGAGCTGATGCTGCGCCTTGCCCTCGACGTTTCCGAACAGGGCGTCTGGCGCTGGGAAGTCGGGCAGGGCACCGACAGGCTGGAGTGGGATGCCCGTTGCAAGTCCTTGTTCGGCCTGGCATCCGACACACCGGTGACCTATGCGGTTTGGGCCAGCGCGATCTCCGGCGGGGACCGCGTGGCGGCTGAGGCAGGTATGACCCGTGCGCTGGACCCGGCGGATATGCTGGACGAGTACGTCGCCGAATATCGCGCGGTACATCCCGATGGTGCGGTGTCCTGGGTCGCGGCCACCGGGCGCGCGGTGTTCCAGCCCGACCCGACCGAGACCGCGGGGCGGCGGATCGTTCGCATTCTTGGCACTATCCGCGACGTGTCGCAGGCAAAATACGCGGAGCAGGAGCGCGAAGGACATCAGCGCGCGTTGGAGAAATCCAACAATGAACTGGAACACCTGTCACGCCAGCTGGCGCATGCGCGCGACGTGGCGGAGCGCGCGAACCGGGCGAAATCGCGCTTCCTGGCCGGGATGAGCCACGAACTGCGGACGCCTTTGACCGGCATCCTGGGTTACACGCGGCTGCTGCGTGTGGAGGGCGGGCTTAACGCCACGCAGGCCGGGCGGGTGGACGCCATGCTGGGAGCAGGCAAGCACTTGCTCGAGATGATCACCCACGTGCTCGACCTGTCCGAGATCGAATCCGGGCATGTCGAACTGCAGGCAGCAGAGATCGATGTGCCGGCGGCTGTGGCGGCCTGCCTCGATCTGGTCCGCCCGACAGCGGACGCGAAAGGGTTGATGCTGAACACCGCCATAGCGTCCGGCACGCGGAACCAGCTGATCGTCGATCCGATGCGGCTGCGGCAGGTGTTGCTCAACCTTATCGGCAACGCGGTAAAGTTCACCGACCAAGGTTCTGTCGAGCTGCGCCTGCGTCCGACGATCGACGGTGCCGCGCTGCGGATCGAGGTCGTGGATACCGGTCCGGGAATATCGGCCGAACACTGTCTGCGCCTGTTCCAGGACTTCGAGCGGTTCGACACGGCGGTCGAGGGAGCCGGGCTTGGGCTCGCCCTTTCGGCCCGACTGACGGCCTTGATGGGGGGACGCCTCGGCCACGAGAACAATCCGGGTGGCGGCAGCGTGTTCTGGCTGGAGCTGCCTCTGAACACCATTGCCGCGTCGCCTCCGACCATGCCATCCGCCGCCGATCCGGGACCGTCGGCCACCGCCGTCCTGCATGTGCTGGTCGTCGACGATGTGTTTATGAACCGCGAGATCGCCAGCTCATTCTTGCGTGCCGCGGGTCATGAAGTTACCTGTGTCGACGGTGGGGCGGCAGCGGTCGCCGCGGTCGTGACTACGGACTTTGACGTCGTCCTGATGGATGTTCGCATGCCCGAGATGGACGGGCTTGAGGCGACGCGCCGGATCCGCGCGCTTGAGGGCAGGCGCGGGCACGTGCCCATCGTCGCGCTGACCGCCCAGGCATTCACCGAACAGGTGGCGGAGTGCCGCAAGGCAGGTATGGACAGCCACTTGTCCAAGCCGTTTGACCCGGAGAGCCTACTTGCTGCCGTCGTGTGCGCGGCCCGTGCGGACCTTGCGCGTGGCTAGGTCTTCTGCCGCCAGGCCAGCCAGTGCTCCGCCGCGCTGTCCAGGTCGAACGCCGGCCGATACGAAGTATCCGCGGTGATCTTGGCAATATCCATGGCACCTCGATCGAAGCCGGCATGGCTTTCGACATTGCCTGCCTCATCATCCGCTGCTCGGCGCCAACGGAAATCGGGCAGGCGCGTTTCCAGTGCGCGACACCAGTCCTCGGCCGTAGTGCCCCGGCCGGTGGCCAGATTGTAGATCGTCCGCGGCGTCGAAGGCTGATCCGCCAGCGCCACCAGCCCCGCGGCGATATCGCGGGACAGCGTATAGTCCCCGCGCCACGGCGGACCCAGCACCGCCTCTGTCCCCGAGGCGGCCAGATCCAACGTCTGCAGCATCGGCGACAACGTATCCCGGACGCCCGTGGCATATTCCCATGGCCCGTAGACCACGCCGAGGCGGGCAACGCTTAGCGCCACACCCTGGGTCTCCGCGACGCGGGGCATGATCGACTCCGCGGCGAACTTGGTCAGGCCGTAGAGGTTGACCGGCGCCGGGCGAAGCGTGTCCTCATCCATCAGATCGACCGTTGCGGCCGAGGCGCCATACACAGCGCCGGAACTGGGATAGATGAAACGTTTGACCCCGCGTCGGCCAGCGGCGACCAACGTCGCGACCGCGCCCTGGATGTTGACCGCGACGATCGAGTTCGGGTCCGCGGTTTCCCGGTGGGCGCCAGCGGTTATGACGGCGCAATGAATGACCGCCTCGACCGGCACCATCGTCAAGGCCCGTGACAGGTCGGCGTCCGACAGGATGGAACCGCCAATCATGGTCAGGTGTCCCGGCAGGCCCGCGAAGTCGCGCACCGCGCGTTTGGGCAGCGGAATGCGGTCGAGTCCGATCACGTCGCGGCCTGCCGTCAGCAGGTGTTCCACGACGTTCAAAGCGACGAATCCCGCCGCTCCCGTTACGAGTATTGCCATGCGGGCGATTACAACGCCGAGCAATTGACCGCGCAAGATGGGGTGTCTATTGCGGCGCGATGACGCTGCTCGCGCCACGCCAACCCTGGTCGGCGCTGCAAGCGCCAGGGGAGAAATATCCGATGGATCCGGTTGAACAACGCACGATCGCGAAGGTTACGCGGCGGATCGTGCCATTCCTGATGCTGTGCTATTTCGTTGCCTATCTCGACCGGGTGAACGTCGGCTTCGCCGCGCTGTCCATGAACAAGGCGCTTGGCATCTCGGCCACTGCGTTTGGCTTCGGCGCCGGCATTTTCTTCTTCAGCTACTTCGTGTTCGAGGTGCCGTCCAACCTGGCGCTGGAGCGTTTCGGCGCCAGGAAGTGGATCGCGCGGATCATGATGTCGTGGGCATCCTGTCCGGCATGATGGCGTTGATTGGCGGCGAAACCAGTTTCTACGTCGTCCGCGTGTTGTTGGGCATCGCCGAGGCGGGCTTCTTCCCCGGCATCATCTTCTACCTGACCTTGTGGTTCCCGGGCGTCTATCGCGCCCGCATCATCGGCTGGTTCATGGCGGCAATTCCGCTGTCCTCGGTACTGGGTGCTCCCGTATCGGGCATGATCCTGGGCATCGACGGCGTCGGTGGCCTGGCCGGCTGGCAGTGGCTGTTCATTCTTGAAGCCGCACCCGCAATCATCCTGTCGGTCGTCGTCTGGTTCTACCTGACGGACCGGCCGGCGGACGCGAAATGGCTGGCGCCGGAGGAACGCGCCTGGCTCGACCGCCGCCTGTCCGCCGAGGCAAGGCAGAAGGAACACGCGCAATCCATCAGCGTCGTGCAGTCGCTGTTCAACCCGAAAGTCCTGGCCCTGGCCCTGGTCTATTTCGGAGCGGTGGCAACGAACTACGGCACCGCGTTCTGGCTGCCGCAGATCGTCAAGGGCTTCGGCCTGTCCAACGTCATGGTCGGCTTCGTTTCGGCCGTGCCGTACATCGTCGGCACCATCGGCATGGTCATCTGGAGCCGCCGGTCCGACGCGATGATGGAGCGGAAGTGGCACGCCGCGATCGCACTGCTGATCGCGGCGGTGGGCATCGCCGGGTCGACGCTGTTTGACGATCCCACGCTGAAAATGATTGCGCTGTCGGTTGGCGCGTTCGGCGTGTTCGCGGTGCTGCCGGTGTTCTGGACATTTCCCACCGCGTTCCTGTCCGGTGCGGCGGCGGCGGCAGGAATCGCGGCGATCAACTCGATCGGCAATCTGGCCGGGTTCTTCGGGCCGTTCATCATGGGCTGGTTGAAGGATGTCACCGGAACGTTCTCGGCCGGGTTGTGGGCGATCTCGGGCTGCGCGCTGATGGGGATGGTGATCGTGCTGATGCTGAGGCACGATACGAAGCTGGAAGAAGCGCCGCGAGCGATGGGTGTCGCGGATTGAGGTCCAGGGGCGCCCCTGACCTCGGGGCGCCCGGGATGCTGGTTCGATACGTTCGGGACCGGGCGCTACGCGGCAACCCAACTTTTCTTCTCTCCAGCGTAGATCGTTCCCGGATTGCCGCTGACGGTCGTGCGCCACATGACCCGCGCCTCCGTTTCCGCATCGAACCAGGTTGCCGCATGCACCAGGCACCGGTTGTCCCAGACGACCAGGTCCCCGCGCGTCCATTCGTGGACGTAGACGAACTCGGGGCGGGTCAAGTGCGACATCAGCTCAAACAGCAACGCCGCGCCGTCGCCGTGGGGACCGGGCTGCATGCCGGCGAAGGGACCTTCCACCCAGTCCATTTGGCCGCCCTCGCACAGATACAGCGCGCGCCGCCTGGTGACGGGATGAACCCGCACGACGGGTTGACGCTGTGGTTGCTGATGCGGCAGCAGATCACGCGGCTTCTCTTCGGCGAGCACCGCGGCATAACTTCGTCCGGCGCTCATCTGCGCATGGATGCCCTCCAGTCCTTCGACGCGCGCCTTCAGGTCGGGCGGCAGCGCGTCGTAGGCGGCGGCACCGTCGGCGAAAAGCGTCTGCCCCTGGTCCTTGCGGATCGGCGTGACCGCCAGAAACAGTGAGATGTCCGGCGGCGGACGGCGGTAGCTCTGGTCGGTGTGCCAGCCCTTCCTGTGGGGAAACTGGGTAGGAAGCGCTCCGTCCTCGGTCAACGGCGGGTCAGGCCGGCGCGGTGGCTGACGGCTGACCGGGGGTACGTTCGAAACGATGAAGATGTCCGGCACCGTTTCGTGCACCATGTTCAGCGGCGTGAGGTTCTGGCGGTAGTTTTCGACCTCGGCGCCGAAGATGCGGCTCAGCCGGACCAGCAGTTCCGGGTCGTCGGCCATCGCCTCCATGCCTTGCAGCAGCAACAGGCCACGGGACGCCGCTAGCGCCTGGGGTAGCGCCTCGGGATCGCTTTCGGCAGCCTCGACGAACGGCTGGGCGCCGACGCTGCCGATCAGGCGCAGCCGGCCGCCGAAGCTGGCCCGAACCAGCGGTTTGAACAGTTCGAAGCGGTCGCCCATGATGCATCTTCTCTCTCTGCCACAGGGGCGATCCCAGCCG
>JAQGHW010000002.1 GCA_028291505.1 Rhodopila sp.
GCCTACCAGGTGGCGAACATGATCCCCACCGCGACCGTCATCACCGCCGTGCACAACCATCCCATGACGCACAGCCCGCGGGACAAGGTGAACTGTCCCATCACCTTCGGCGCCATCGCCATGACCATGATCATCGCCATCAGCGGCACCGCGACGACGCCGTTGATCACCGCCGCCCAGAACAGCGCTTTCACCGGGTCCAGGCCGACGAAGTTGATGACGATGCCGATGGCCGTCGCCGTGGCGATCGTGCCGTAGAACGCCCGCGCATCCAGCGGCAGGCGATCCAGCCCGGTCGGCCAGTCCAAAGCCTCCCCCAGCGCATAGGCGCATGACCCCGCCAGCACCGGGATCGCCAGCAGCCCGATGCCGATGATGCCCGCGGCGAACAGGAAGAAGGTGAACGCCCCGGCGATCGGCCGCAGCGCCTCGGCCGCCTGGGCGGACGTCGTGATATTGGTGATCCCGTGCGCGTTCAGCGTCGCGGCGGTGGTAATGATGATGAACAGGCTGATGATGTTGGAGTAGCCCATCCCGACATAGGTATCCAACCGGATGCGGCCGATCTGCAGTTTCGCCTGCTCCGGTGCGTCCAGCAACGCTTTGGCGTGCGGGTCGATCCGTTCATCCTCGGCTTCCTGGGACGATTGCCAGAAGAAACAATATGGCGTGATGGTGGTGCCCAGGACCCCGACGATGGTGACGACGTAGCCGGTATCGAGGCGAAAGGTCGGGATGAAGGTGTCGCGGGCGACCAGGCCCCAGGGCGTGTCGACCACCAGCGCGGTCAAGACATAGGCGAGCAGGAAGATCGAGCTCCATTTCAGCAGGACGACGTAGCGCTCATAGCGCGAGAAGGTTTCGAGCGCGATGCAGCCGATCGCGAAAACGACGACATAGAAGTGCGAGGAACCGCCGGCCAGCAGGGTCACCGCATCGCCCATGGCGCCCAGGTCGGCACCCAGGTTGATGATGTTGGCGACCAGCAGCAGCGCGACGATCACGCGCAGCAGCAGCTTCGGGTAGTGCTGGCGGAGGTTGCCGGCGATGCCCCGTCCCGTGACCCGGCCGATCCGTCCGCTGATCTCCTGGATCGCCGCCATCAGCGGAAAAGTGAACAGCATGACCCAGCACATCGAGAAGCCGAACTGCGCGCCGGCCTGGGAATAGGTGGCGATGCCGCTGGGGTCGTCGTCGGATGCGCCGGTGATCAGGCCCGGCCCGAGCGCCGCCCACAGCCCCTTCCCCGGCGGTTTGCGCGGTGCCCGGTGTACGGCGATCCGGGCGGCGAGCATATGGCGGACGTGCTGACTTCGTTGGCCGTCGTCGGGCATGGACTGGGTCTTTCGCCTTGGTGCCGCCTCGGCCAGGTCACAGCCGTCATGGGACGATCGTCACCGGCATCATATCCGCGTGAGGCCTGCGCCGGCAAGCATCGCGCGTGCGGCGATCCAACCCAGCCTGTGACACGTCCGGCTGGCGTTGATATTGGTGGTTTCACGCCGCGTGGGGCGAGCGGCCGCGTGGCATGACGCGGTGCGGCAGCCGGAAGGGCAACGATGAAACCAGCCAGCAGCAACGGCGCGATGCGCATCCAGGCGATCCTTGGGGATGCGTTCCGCGTCCTGGAATTCGAAGAGAGCACGCACTCGTCGGCCGAGGCAGCGGCGGCGATCGGTTGCGACGTCGCACAGATCGCCAAGTCGATGCTGTTCAGGGCAACGGATGGAACGCCGGTGCTGGTGGTCGCGTCGGGGTCGAACCGGGTGGACGAAAAGAGGGTGGCCGCTCTGCTTGGACAGAAGATCAGCCGGGCGGATGCGGCCTTCGTGCTGGATCGGACCGGTTTCGCGGTGGGGGGTGTGCCGCCGGTTGGGCATGCGACGGCGCCCGTAACGTTCCTGGATCGCGATTTGCAGTCGTATCCGACGATCTGGGCGGCGGCGGGGTCGCCGAACGCGGTGTTCGCCCTGACGCCGGCCGATCTGGTTCGGCTGACCGGGGCCGGGTTCGCGGATGTGGTGAAGTAGTCTGGTGGTGCGAGAGGGGGGATTCGAACCCCCATGCCCGAAGGGCGGTCGATTTTGAGTCGACTGCGTCTACCGTTCCGCCACTCTCGCGTCCGGGCGCATAATACAGCATCGCACCGTCTGGACAACGCGCTGTTTGCCAGGCGCGGCCAATCATTGGGGGGCCAACCATGGGGCCCAACCATGGGGGGAAGACATGACAACACACGTCTGGCGGTTCCGGGCTGCACGCTGGCCTGGCCGCTTCTCGACCTGACCCCGCCATGGCTGACGGCGCCCGAGACCATTGTCATGCACCACGGCATCGGCGCCAACCAGGACATCTTCGCGGGCTGGTTGCCGGCGCTGGTCCACACCCACCGGATCCTGCGGTTCGACATGCGCGGCCACGGCGGTTCGGAACGGCCCGAAGCCGCGGTCGCCATCGACATCGATCGCCTGGGCGATGACCTGCTGGCGGTGATGGACGCCGCCGGGGTGAACCGGGCGCATCTGATGGGCGAGTCGATCGGCGGCACCATCGTGCTGAACGCCGCATTGCGCGTGCCGGGGCGTGTGCGGACGCTTACGATCAGCAACGGTGCGCACCTGGGAGCCTCGATCCAGTCGGTCGCGGGCTGGCAGCGGATGATCGAGCAGCACGGCATGGCCGGCTGGTCCGCCCACATGATGCACGCCCGCTTTCATGACGGCGCGATCTCCCCCGAGGCCTGCCGCTGGTTCGAGGCGCAGCAGGCCACAGCCTGTCCGGACACGGTGCTGCGGATGCTGCGCGCTCTGCTCGGGGCTGACCTGGTGGGGAAACTGCCAAACCTGCAACCGAAGCTGCTGCTGATGCACCCGGACGACTCGCCCTTCATCCCGGTTTCGGTGGCGGCGGGCCTGCGCGATCTGGTACCGGATGCAAGGTTGCACGTCATTGGCCATGCCCGGCACGGGCTGCCATTCTCCCACGCGACGGTCTGCGCCGGGTTGCTGGCGGATTTTATCGGCGAGCAGGCGCGCTGATCGCTGTTGACCGGTCGGGCCCGGGACACTAGATAGGCGCCCTCCCGGCTGCCGCGGATGTGGGGTCTGACCGGGGGGTCTGTTCGGGCGTAGCTCAGCGGTAGAGCAATCGGCTGTTAACCGATTGGTCGTAGGTTCGAATCCTACCGCCCGAGCCATTTTTCATACGTGCAGTTGGTGCCGTCAGGCTTAGGTCGGGCAGCGTTCGGTCGCGCCGAAGTCAATCGCGGGCCCGCCGATAAGCAGGCACAATTCCGGATGTGTCGCCAGCATGCGGCGCCTCCAAGGATCGCTATGGTTGCCGTTGCCGTCTTGCTTCCCTGGCTTGCCCTGCTGCTGCGGGGCCGAACCCTCCAGGCGACGTTCTGCCTGGGCCTTCAACTGACGCTGGTGGGATGGATTCCCGCCGCGATCTGGGCCGTCAGGGTCGTCAACAACGACAGGCGCGATCGCCAGTACCGCGAAATGCTTCGCTTGCTTCGTGGCCGGTAAGGTATCAAAACCGGCGCTCTTCCCGGCAAACGCCCAGCCGAACCAGTTGGGTCGCGGAACGATTGCGGTCATGGAGAACTTGATGCGTCTTTGGCAGGTCGGCTGGCTGCTTCTCCCGATGGTTCTGGTTGGCTGTGGCGGCGACGACAAACCAGCGGCGACGCTGTCCGTCACCTGTGGTGGAAGCGTCGCGTTGGTGGGCACCCGTTCCGTCGATGTGCTGGGAGACCAGGTGAACGGCCGCACCACCCTGAGCTTTCCAGACCCGGTAAACCGCGGAAAGACCGGCACCCTGACGGTCGCACCGGGCGATCGATGCTCGATTGCACCGGTGATCGGCTCCGGCGGGTAGCCAGGTGGGCGAAGATACCGCGCACGGTGTGGGGATGTTTCCCCGACTCAAGAGGCCGCGGCATGCTAGACCTTAGCCCGTTGCCGGGCCAGGGTCTGGGGGACGCCGTCGACAGCGTCGCTCATATCGTCCAGGTGGCCCTGACCCCGGTCTTCCTGCTGTCGGGGATCGGCACGCTGCTCAACGTCTTCAACACCCGCTTGAGCCGGGTGTCCGATCACCGGGAACATGTGGCGGAGCTGTTGCGTGGCGATGCCGACGGGATTGAGCGCACGCGGCTGCTGGCCCACGCGATCCGGTTATGGCATCGGACGATCGTGCTGGATGCCTCAGTCGTTCTCGGCGCGATCGGTGGTGCGTCTACTTGTGGTGCCGCGTTTGTCCTGTTCCTCGGCAGCATGCGCGACACCGCGATCGCTACCTGGCTGTTCCTGCTGTTCGGGCTGGCGCTGGGCTGCACCGCATGCGCGCTGGTCGCCTTTCTGGTCGACAGCGTGCTGGCCTGGCACGGTCTGCGCCGGAACGGGTCGCTGCCTCATCGAAACCGTAGTTAGACCCGCGCCGGATTGCACACCCATCCCGGCAAGATTACACTTACCGGTCAGTAGGAGGGACAATCCATGGATCTTCGGTTCACCCCGGAAGAGCTCGCTTTCCGCGAGGAAGTCCGCACATTCATTCGCGAAAACCTGCCCGCCGACACGCGCGACCACATGAAGCTCGGGCATCCGCCGCGCAAGGAAGACACCGTGCGCTGGCAGCGGATCCTGAACGCGAAGGGCTGGGCAGCGATGTCCTGGCCGAAGGAATGGGGTGGACCCGGCTGGACCGCGATCCAGAAGATGATCTTTCTGGAGGAGAACCTCATGGCCCCTGCCCCGGAGCTGTTGTCCTTCAACATCACCATGCTCGGGCCAGTGCTGCTCCATTTCGGGACCGAGGAGCAGAAGAAGCGGTTCCTGCCGCGTGCGGCCAACCTGGACGACTGGTGGTGCCAGGGCTTCTCGGAGCCGGGCGCTGGATCGGACCTGGCCTCGCTGAAGACCGCGGCGAAGCTGGACGGCGATCATTACGTGGTGAACGGGCAGAAGATCTGGACCTCCACTGCACATAACGCGGACTGGTGTTTCCTGCTGGTCCGCACCGACCCGAACGCGCGCAAGCGGCAGGAAGGAATTTCGTTCCTGCTGGTCGATATGAAGACGCCCGGCATCACGGTGCGGCCAATCATTTCGATCGACGGCGGCCATCATCTGAACGAGGTATTCTTCGACGACGTCCGCGTGCCAGTCGAAATGCGCATCTACGCAGAAAACAAAGGCTGGGACGTTGCCAAATACCTGCTAGGCAACGAACGCACCGGCATCGCTCGGCTGGGCAAATCGAGGGAGCGTGTCAGTGCCGCCGTTGCGATGGCGCATGAAGTGAATTTCGGCGGCAAGCCGCTGATCGAGGACCAGGCGTTCCGCCAGCGAGTGGCTCAGCTGCAGGTCGACATGAAGGCGCTGGAGATCACCCAGTACCGTGTCGTTTCGGCGTACGACAAGGCCAAGGGCGCCGGAAAGCCGGACCCGCTGTCGTCGGTGCTGAAGGTGAAGGGAACCGAACTGCTCCAGGCCACGTCGGAACTGGCGGTCGATGTCGCCGGCCCGAACGCGACACCGATATGGGCGCAGGAACTCGCGGCGATGAACGAGCCGGATGAGCTGATGGAAGCCGGCAGTGCCGGCACCGGCAGCTATCTGATGCTGCGCGCTGCCTCGATCTACGGCGGCACGAATGAGATCCAGAAGAACATCCTGACCAAAGCGGTATTGGGGCTGTAACAATGGACTTCGAACCATCCGACGACCAGCGCCTGCTGGTCGAGAGCGTTACCCGCATGCTGAGCGACACGTATGGTTTCGCTCAGCGCAAGGGCTACATGGCATTACCCGAAGGGTATTCTTCGGCCATCTGGTCGCAGTTCGCCGAACAGGGGCTGCTCGGGCTGCCGTTCGCCGAGGAATACGGCGGCTTCGGTGGCAGCGCCCAGGAAGTCATGCTGGTGATGCAGGCGTTTGGCCGCGTGCTGGTGCTGGAGCCGTACTTTCCGACCGTCGTGCTGGCCGGCACGGCGATCAATGTGGCGGGTTCGGCCGATCAGAGGTCCGCTTTGCTGCCGGCGATCGCCGAGGGCAGCCTGAAAATGGGGTTCGCACATAACGAGCGGCAGGCGCGCTATGACCTGACGGATGTCGTGACGACCGCCAAGCGGAACGGTTCGGGATGGCTGCTGGACGGGTCGAAGACGGTTGTTGCGCATGGCGAGGCGGCGGACAAACTGGTGGTCAGCGCGCGCACCGGCGGGGATCGCTACGACGAAGCCGGCATCACGCTGTTTCTGGTGGATGCCACGGCGTCCGGCGTTGCCCGCCGCGGCTATCTCAGCCGCGACGATACGCGGGCGGCCGATATCTCCCTGTCGAACGTTTCGGTTTCGGATGCCGACGTGCTGGGCGAGGTCGGTCGCGGACTGCCGGTGATCCAGCGGGTGATCGAGGCCGGTATCGCCGCCACCGCCGGGGAAACCGTCGGCGCGATGGAAGCGATGAACGAGATGACGCTGGAATACAGCAAGACCCGCGTCCAGTTCGGCAATCCGATCGGTTCGTATCAAGTGGTGCAACACCGTCTGGCCGACATGTTCATGGCGCAGGAGCAAGGCCGCAGCATGGCGATGCTGGCGACCATGTCGATCGACAACCCGGATGCCGGCAAGCGGGCGCACGATATCGCCATGGCGAAGGTCGGCATCGGCCAGGCTGGCCGGTATGTGTCCCAAAGTGCGGTGCAGATGCACGGCGGCATCGGCATGACCGAGGAATACGCGGTCGGTCATTACTTCCGCCGTTGCATGGTGATCGAGCGCCTGTTCGGCGATCCGGCGTATTATCTGGCGAAGCTGGCGGCGGAGGTGGGCTGAGAGGCGTCGGATAGGTCAGAGGGCCTTTACAAAAGCGCTTAGCTACATTAAATTGCATAAATTGATGTCTGGAGGTACCATGTCCACGGTTGATGCCACGACGTTCCGGCGCGACTTTGGACGGTATCAGCATGAAGCTCACGATGAGCCGGTGAAGGTCACAAGCCACGGCCGCGTCGTCGGCGGCTTCCTGTCGTCCCGCGATCTTGAACACTTTGAACGTCTGAAGCGACGCGAGCGGCAGGTTTATGTGGTCGAAGAAACCCCGGACGACATCATCGATGCGATTGAAAAGGCCGAGTACCTTAAACCTGCTTCGTGAACTATCCGGCGCCGCTTCCAGGTCTCGTCATCCGCTATAGTTTTCTCTGGAGCCGGGAAGCCAGGAGCGGGATCCAGGAAGGACAAAAAGATCGCCCGTGCGCGATCGTGCTTGCGGTTCCGCGAGATGTTCACGGCGACACACGTGTGGCGGTCCTTCCGATCACGCACGCCGCACCGCGCGATCCAGCCACCGCCATCGCACTGCCCGATGCAGTGAAGCGAGCGTTGGGTCTTGATGCCAAGGCATCCTGGGTTTGTCTGGACGAATTGAATGTGTTTTCCTGGCCCGGCTATGACCTACGAGCGATCCCGGGCACCGACCGGATCGACTACGGCGCGCTGCCGAGCGTCCTGTTCGAACGTATCCGTGACGGTTACGTCGCTTTGTTCAAAGCCCGACGGGCTAGGCAAACCGGACGGGATTGAACGTCTGGCTTGCATTGCGCCTCCCAAACCGCCGCGCAACTGCGCGTCGTGTCGTAAGGCGTCTGTAACCGGGCGGGGGCACGGGCTTCGCGACCGGACGGCGAACGTGGGTAAAGAGGCAGCCCCTAATCCCCAAGCAGTCCATCCCGCACCAGTTCCCAACTCGTGCGATCCGGGGCACAGATCAGCCCGCCGACGGTATGCGCCGGTTTGTACCCCTCGCCGTCGAAATGCGCGCTGTAGCCGCCGGCCTCCTGGTGCAGCAGCCAGCCGGGGGCATGATCCCACGGCATCAGCCGGTTGAAGAACAGCACGTGGCAGAAGCCCGCCGCGGCCATCCGGTATTCGTGCGCCGAACAGCGCAACCAGGTCGCCGACCCAAGCCGCGGCAGGTTGTTCAGCACCGTCGATCGTAACGGTTCCGGCAGGAAATGCGTGCCGACGATCCCCTCCATCCGTTCCAGCGGTTGCGGCGCCGCGACGTGCAGCCGTTTCGCCGGCCGGCCTGCGCGGGACAGCCACGCGCCGCCACCCTTCAGCGCATGGGCGCTGTCCTGGCAGACCGGATCGTGGATCACACCCGCAACGATCTCACCCCGCACGATCGCCGCGGCCATCACCCCGAACAGCGGCAGCCCGGCGACGAAGTTGCGCGTGCCATCAATCGGATCAACAACGAACGCCAATGGTGCATCGGCGAGACGATCCAGCAGCGACGGATCGGCCGAGGTTGCCTCCTCGCCGACGATCAGGGCGCCGGGAAAGCTGCTCCGCAACGCAGCGGAGATCATGTGTTCGGCGGCCTCGTCTGCCGCGGTGACCGGGTCGAAGATCGAGGACTTGTGCCGCACGTCGCCGTCCGCCAGTGCCTTGAATCGCGGCATGACCTCGACCCGGGCAGCCTCGGCCAGGATCTCCACGATCCGAACCACGTCCTGTTGGGTGAACGTCATCTGTTGCCTCTTCCTCGAGCACCGAAAGTCGTGGGTGGCCGGGCCGGGCCCGACCGTGACACGAGCTAAACCGGCAATGTCACGGTCGCCTTCGCGCCACCCGCCGGACGGTTGGCGATAACCACATCCCCGCCATGCGCCCGCATGATATTGCGAGCGATCGGCAGCCCCAGCCCGACCCCGCCGGTCTCTCGGTTGCGGCTTGGTTCGCCGCGATGGAACGGCTCGAACACCCGATCCAGCTCACCCGGCGCGATGCCCGGGCCGTCATCCTCGACCTCGACCACGACCATCCGGTGGTCCGGATTGACCAGCCGCACCATCGCCGAACCACCATAGTTGACGGCATTGGCCACCAGATTGACGAACACCCGCTTCAGCGACAACGACCGGGCCTGCACCGTCAGATGCGCCGGTCCCTCATAGTTCAGCTTGTCCAATACCTCGGGATTGGCATCCCCCGCCTCATCCAGGATCGTCCGCAGCAGTTCCGCCAGATCGAGGTGGGTGACCTGTTCGGTGGTCCGCGCATCCCGGCCGAACGCCAGCGTGGCGGAGACCATCGCCTCCAGTTCCTCCAGGTCGGCGAGGATCTTGCCGCGCTGTTCCTCATCCTCCACGAACTCCGCCCGCAGCTTCAGCCGCGTGATCGGCGTGCGCAGATCGTGCCCGATCGCGGTCAGCAGCTCCGTGCGGTCTTCGACGAACCGCCGAATCCGCGCCGCCATGGTGTTGAACGCAACGGCGGCGACGGCGACCTCGGTGGGGCCGTTTTCGGGCAACGGGGGCGCGTTGACGTCGCGTCCCAACGCCTCGGCCGCCTCGGCCAGCGTTCGCACCGGGGCAGTCAGCCGCCGCACCGCCCACAGCGTCAGCCCTGCCGCCGCAGCCGTCATCAGCACGAACGCGACCAGGAAGTCGGGCGAGTGCCACGGTCGCAGCGGTTCCAGTTCGGCCTTCACATTCAGCCATTGCCCGTCAGGCAATAGCATCCCGATGACCGCCCGGCGCGTGAAATGGCCGCCGTAGATCACCAACTCGCGCCAGCGGAGTTGGGGACCCCCAAGCGGTACCAGGTTCATGTTCACCCGCAAAAGACGCTGCTCTGGGATCGGCATTTCCGGCAGATCGACGTTGGGCGGCGAGGCACTCAGCGTCGGCACCAGATCGGGGCCCCGGTGCAATTCCGCGAGCACGGCCTCACGACGCGCCGGGTCGGTCAGCGCCAGGGTGCGGTACAGGCCAACCACGCGCACCGCGATGTCGCGAGCCTGACCCAGTCGCTGGACGTCCATCCGGTCCAGCGCGTGGATGGTCAGGCCGGCGACCTGCACTGTGGCGAGCCCCAGCAGCAGCACCAGCGCGGTACGGGCGGCCAGGCTTCCCGGCCAAAGGCGAATTCTCATACACGCTCCACCGCCACGCTTCCGGGCGTTCAGCCAATATCGGTCCGAACGCGGCCGATGGATATACCGGCCTTACGACGATAGCTCGAACCTGCCAGCAGCGTCGGTGGTGCCTGCCTCAGATCATTCGACGGCGATCAATGCCGCCTGAACCGCATCCACATTCGCCCTCTCCCTGACCTGCCGTATGATCGCCGGCACGTTTGCCGCGGGCATGGGTTGGCTGAACAGGTAGCCCTGAACCTCCGAACAACCTTCGGCACGAAGCTTCAGCAGTTGCTCTTCGGTTTCCACGCCCTCCGCGGTGGTGATCATGCCCAGCGCCGCGCAAAGATTGGTGACGGCGCGCACGATGTGGATGGAATCGCCGCGGGTGGAAAGATCGCGGACGAACGACTGGTCGATCTTGATCTTGTCGAACGGGAAACTGCGCAGATAGCTCAGGGAGGAGTAACCCGTCCCGAAATCGTCCATTGAAATCCGCGCACCCAGACCGCGAAGCTGATGCAAGGTGGTCAGCGTGCTTTCACTGTCCTGCAGCAGGACCGACTCGGTTATCTCCAACTCAAGCCGCGTCGCCGCGAGTCCGGATGCCTTGAGCGATTGGGTGACCGCGGCGACGAGATTCTTGCTCTTGAACTGGGCCGGCGACAGATTGACCGCGATCTTGATGTTGTCCGGCCACGTCGCGGCGTCGGCGCACGCGCGCCGCAACACCCATTCCCCAAGCGGGATGATCAGCCCGATCTCCTCGGCGATCGGGATGAACTCGCCGGGCGACATGATGCCGCGATCCGGGTGTCGCCAGCGCAGCAGCGCCTCGAAACCGCTGACCTCGTTAAGATCAAGGCTGACCAGTGGCTGGTAGAACAGCTCGAACTCCTTGGCCAGAAGCCCCCGGCGCAGGTCCAGCTCCAACTGGCGGCGATACTGCAGACGGGCATCCATGTCGGCCTCGAAGAAGCAGAACGTCCCTCGCCCGTCGGACTTGGCCCGATACAGCGCGGTGTCGGCGTTCTTCAGCAGCGTTCCGGCGCTGGTGCCGTCGATTGGGACAAGCGTCAGCCCGATGCTGGTGCCGACCACGATCTGGTGCCCGTCGATCAGGAACGGCACTTCAATCGCCTCCAGTATGCGTTCGGCGAGCAGCTTCGCATCCTCCGGGCGGCTGATGCCGGCCTGGACGATGGCGAATTCATCGCCGCCGAAGCGTGAGACGGTGTCCGTCTCCCGCACGCATGCCAGCAACCGTTCCGACACGGCCCGCAGCAATCCGTCGCCGACCGGGTGCCCGAGCGTGTCGTTGACGGCCTTGAAGCGGTCGAGATCGAGGCACAGCACGGCTGACATGCTGTCACGAGCGGATTCGCCAAGCACCTGTTCCAGCCGCTCATTGAACACCAGCCGGTTCGGCAGCCCGGTGAGCACATCGTGGCGCGCCAGGTAGACGACCTGTGCCTCGATGGCCTGCCGGGCGGTGATATCTTCGTAAGTGGCGACCCAGCCGCCATCCTGCATAGTACAAAGCGAGATGGCCACCAGACGCCCGTCGCCCAGTTTTTGCAGCAAGACCTCGGGTTTGTGCCGTTCCAGCTGAGATTCCCGTTCCGACACGATTTCATCAACCGATCGGCTTAGATGATTGCCCGCCTCGACGCTGAGTTGCAGCACGTCCCGGTACGACAGCCCGGTCCGCATCCGATTGCGCTCGATGCCGTAGATCTGACAAAAACGCTCATTGAAGACATCCAGCCGATCCAGCCGGTCGTACAGGCACAGCCCCTGCGACATGTTGGTCAGCGCTGTTTCGAGGCGAACGTTCGTCCGCAGAAGTTCGGACTGCTGGACGGACATCTGGACCGCATTGCTCTTGAAAACCTGGACCGCACTGGCCATGCCGCCGATCTCATCCGAATCATCGAGGCATGGCACCTCGACGGTGGTATCGTACTCAGCCAGCCGCAGCATGGCGTGCTGGATCTGCCGCAATCGCCGCAGCACGCCTTGGGTGATGGCTAATCCTACAAGTCCAACCAGCAGGGTCGCGGCGGTTCCGCCATAGACCCACGAGACCATGATGTCGGATATGGCAAACAGCTGATCGACCTGATCGTTCATGATCCGCCGCTGCTGATCGCGCCACCTTGATAGCTGACCGGACGCGCGATCGAAGACCGATGCGTAGGGACCCTGGGCCGTCTCCAACGCCTGATCCTGGACGAAGTGGTCCGCGAGGTACAGCACGCGCTCACCCGCGCCAAACAGCAGCGGCAATTCACCCTGAAGTTCCCCGGTCAGTTGGGCCCACGACCCGGTGTGCGGGCCGGACGCGGATCGACCCCGCACGACCTCGGCGAGGATATCCTGATTAAGGGCCAGCATGGTCGCGCGCGACTCAGCCAGACGCTGCCGGTCGAACTCCGCGGGGGCGCTTCCGACCACGCCCTTGTGCTTCTGCAACAGCAGGTCCAACCGGTCAGCCAGACTGATTCCGACGATCCCGTTCTCCAGCAACAGATGAGCCGCGGCTTCCGTCCGGCTTGCGAGATACCCGGCGGACCCCGCCAGCGTCAGCACGGCAACCAGCGACATCGCGGCGATAAACTGAATTTTGCGACTGACGCTTAGAGAGTTGAGTCCCCCCATCATGCTGGATTACTCAAGCCCGGAAGCAGCGCGGCTTTCCGGCAGGCGGCGATAACCTCGAGCATCGCGGGCGAAGGCGTCCCGAGACTGACCAGACTGAGCTGCTGCTCGATCGGAGACGCCAGGACCAGTTCCCTGACCTGACGGCCTTTGGTCAGCTTGAGCTGGGAGATGCCCAGGGCGCCCGGCTCCTGTTCGACGACCGGAACGATCTGCGGTCCGTTCTGCACTCTTATCTGATCAGGCGCCGAGATATGCTTGTCGAGGCCAAGCAGTGACGCCTCCACCGACGTCACCGCGCCGCCGCCTTCGCGAGCCGCGACGACACGGATCGGCATCGGGGGACCGCCCAGCTGCTGCCAGTCGGTCACTTCTCCTGACAAGATGCGGCGAAGATTTTCGTTTGAAATTGACTGGACTGGATTACTCGGGTGCGTGATGACCGCCGCCCTGGTGCGGGCGACCGAAAACCCCTGGAGCCTGTCCAGCGGCAGGTCGGGATTGGTGCGGCGGACGGTTTCCGTCTCATTCGCCAGCGCCGTCGATATCATCGCCAGGTCTGCTTTGCCCTCCAGCAACGCCACCAGGCCGAGGTTCGACTTATTGGGAATGACGGTTATATCGTGGTGAGCGTCGGCCGCGATGGTATCCAGATGACCGGCCATCAGTTCCGCGTTGAATGTCGTGGAGCCCTGAAGGACGAGGGTGTCCGCGCGCGCGGAGCCGCTGACGTGGGCGAGCAAAAGCAGCCACGATAAGAGCCCGGTGACCGTCTTTAGGTGAAAAAGGCCAGCCTCGCCCCGACGACGCATGCCACGTCTCCCTATGCCTGTCGGGCAACATCCAGGGAAATCGTTAAAATCCGATTAAGGCGACGCCCCTAAAAGAGGGTCAGATGAGATCCGGGGACCGGAAACTACAGCAACATCAGCCGGACTGTTCCGGTCATACTGCTCTAGCCCCGTTCGACGTTGGCGGCCAGGACATACCCGCCGCCGCGCACGGTCTTGATAAGCTGCGCGTTTCGCCCGTCATCTTCCAGCTTTCGCCGCAGCCGCGACACCGCGACATCGATCGCTCGGTCGAACGGGCCGGCCTGGCGCCCGCGCAGCAGGTCCAGCAGCATGTCGCGAGTCAGCACGCGGTTCGCCCGTTCCACCAGCGCCAGCAGTAGATCGTATTCGCCGCCTGTCAAAGCCACCTCCACCCCTTCCGGGTTCAGCAGCCGGCGGCGGGCCGGCTCCAGGGTCCAGCTGTTGAAGCGGAAGCCGCGCACCGACGGATCGTGCCGGGTCTCCGTCTGGTCGCCGGAGCGGCGCAGGACGGCACGGATCCGTGCCAGCAGTTCGCGCGGGTTGAACGGTTTCGGCACATAGTCGTCGGCACCAAGCTCCAGTCCGATGATCCGGTCGGTCTCCTCACCCATCGCGGTCAGCATCACGATCGGGATTTCCGATTGGGTGCGCAGCCAGCGTGCCAGGTCGAGGCCCGACTCGCCGGGCAGCATCAGATCCAGCACGACAAGCTGGTAGTGCCCGTTCAGCCACGCTCGGCGCGCCTCCTTGCCGTCGCGGACGGCGGTCACACGGATCCGCTGCTTTTCCAGGAAACGAGCGAGAAGATCGCGGATTTCGCGATCGTCATCGATGACGAGGATGTGCGGTGACTGGTCCATGGCTGTTACATACGCCAGGAATGGCCGTAGCGAAGCGACCGTTGCACTTTATTGCAATTCGTCGCCCGGCCGAGCGGATTCAGCCCAGGATGACGGTCCATGTATGCGCCGTCGTACTGCATGGAGGAATCGTATGCGTCAAACCCTACTCGCCGCCGCGGCGGCGTTCGTGATCGGCGGGATCGCCACGGGCGCGGTGCTGTCGCAAGCCCAGCCGGCGTCCCCGCCCGCCCAGCAGATTGATGGCGGGCAGACACCGGGAGACCAACCACCCAGACATCATTGGATGGGCGGCTGGGGACACCATCGTGGAGCGGAGGGGCATGGCGAGCCGCACCATGGCGCGCGGCCATTCGCATTGATCTATCGTCAGCCGGACCGTCAGCTGGCGCCCGCCGACGTGCAGAAGATCGCCGAGGGGTTCCTGCTGTGGAACGGTAACCATAGCTGGAAGGTCGCCAACGTGGCGCCGACGCCTGACGGCCCCGTCGGGTTCAGCCTGACGACGCCGGAGGGTTCGGTGATCGCGAAGTTCACCATGGACCCGCATACCGGGAAGATCGCCCGGGTCAGCTGATCCGGCGGCGCGGCGGCTGGGGGCATCCTCGGCCGCCGCCGGTCGCCCTGGCTGCGATCCCAGGCTGACCGGTAGATCATTTCAAGCTGGTGTGAGGAGATCACACCGTTCCTTCGGCCTGCGATACGCTGCACCGGCAACCGATGGAGCCCGGCGATGGATTTCCTGTGTTACCTGCACGAGGGCTGGCAGCCGCTGATCCGTCCCGCGGAACCGTCCCGAGACTGGATGGACGCCACGCCCGAGGCGTTCGCCTATCGCTGCCTGCCGTTGAACATCGCCAACGCGCATGGCTGGGAAATCCTGACGCCGGTGGGGTTTTCCGCCTATTGGCGCGGCGGTGCCCTGACCTCGGACGTGATCATCCGGCCGGACAAGGGCATGCCCGACGCCGCCACACCGGTTTCGCTGTTCGGACAGGCAACGTTGACCATCCACATCCAGGCGCTGTTTCGCACGCCGCCGGGCTGGAACCTGCTCGTCGGCGGCTCCCCCAACCGCGCGAAGGAGGGGATCGCGCCGCTGTCCGGGGTTATCGAGACCGATTGGTCGCCCTACACCTTCACCATGAACTGGCGCTTCCTGCGGCGGAACCATTGGGTACGGTTCGAGGCCGGGGAGCCGATCTGCTTCATCCAGCCGACCCAGCGCGATGCGTTGGAGCGTATGAACCCCAAATTCGTTCCCTTGAACGACAATCCGGAGGCGGCCAGGCAGTTCGCCGAATGGAGCCGGTCGCGCTCCGCCTTCCAGGCCACGGTGGCGGAAAAGGCGCCGGCGGCCAATACCGACCAGTGGCAGAAGCGCTACTACCGGGGCCTGGATATGGACGACAAACCCGGCGTGCCCGACCATCAGGCCAGACTGCGGTTGAAGCCGTTCGTGACCGGCACCCCGGATCCCGCTTTTGCGACGCCGCCCGTGGAGGTTGATCCCGATCGGCTGGCAACGGCGATCGCGGCGCTGGCGGCGTCGGTGCGGAACGACACCGGATTCGACAGCGCGTTGCTGACCGAGGCCGGCTTGCCGGCGGCGCTCGTGGAGCGGATCGTTCGGGCGGCGCGCACGGCCTGAACCCCGGTCCACGCTACAACAGAATGCAATGTTCCGGGGCGAAGGCGATGGTCACCGCCGAACCTTCTTCGATCATCTCGGTGGGCGGGCGGCGCACGATCAGTTGCCCGGCCGGCCAATCGACAACGTATTGAATGAAATCACCGTGGAACATCCGCCGGTGGATCGTGCCATGGGCGACGTTCGCCGTGGCGCCCGCCTGGGTCTGCAGGGTGATGTACGCCGAACGCAGAGCCAACGTCGTTTCGTCCCCGCTGGCCGAACCGGACGCTTTCAGCGTCACGCCGCCGACCGTTTCGAAGACCGTCATGCCGTCTTTGGTTTCCCTCACCCGGCCCGCGATCAGGTTGGCCGCCCCGACGAAATCCGCCACGAAGATACTTTCGGGCCGGTTGTAGATGGTTTCGGGTGATCCGATCTGCTCGATGCGGCCATGGTTCATCACGATCACCCGGTCGGAGATCGCCAACGCCTCCTCCTGGTCGTGCGTCACGTAGACCGAGGTGATATCCAGCCGCCGCTGCAACTCCCGCAGTTCCACCCGCATCTCCGTCCGCAGCTTGGCATCCAGGTTGGACAGCGGCTCATCGAACAGCAGCACCGTCGGCGAAAAAGCGATCGCCCGCGCCACCGCGATCCGCTGTTGCTGGCCGCCCGACAGCCGCGAGGCCGGACGGTCCGCGAACCGCGTCATCTGCACCAGGTCGAGCACCCGGCGCACATTCTGCTCCACCTCCGCGCGAGGCAGCTTGCGGACGATCAGGCCATACGCGACGTTTTCCGACACGGTCATATGCGGCCAGATGGCGTACGACTGGAACACCATCGACAGTCCACGCTTTTCCGACGGAACGTTGCGGCGCTGGGCCGACGAATAGACCGTTTCGCCGCCCAGCCGAATGGTGCCGGCCGAGGGATCCTCCAGCCCCGCGATAGCGCGCAAGGTCGTGGTCTTGCCGCAGCCGGATGGACCAAGCAGGGTCACCAGTTCACCCGGCTGGATGGTGAAGTCGATGTTGTCCACTGCGACGACGTCGTTGTAGCGGACGGTCAGGCCAGCGACCTCGATGCGCGGGTCCGCGGTCATGTCGTGGCTCCGGTCAGTTTACGCGCCACGGCGAACAGGATGATGACCGCGACGAACACGGTTGCCGTCAGGATCATCGCCATCGCCGCCGACAGTTCCGAACTCGACGATAGCCACGCATTGATGATCGCCGGCGAAATGACTTTCGATCGCGGTCCCATCAGGAAGACCGATGCGCCCAGTTCACGGATCGAAGCGATGAAGATCAGCAGCCAGGCGGCGGCAATCCCGGGGCGCAGCAGCGGCAGCGAAACGGTTCGCATCTGGTGCGTCCAGGATGCGCCGCAAACCCGAGCGCATTCTTCAAGACTGCGGTCGATCTGCAGGACGACGCCGGCCAGGGTGCGCAGACCCAGCGGCAGAAACACCGTAAAGTAGGCGATACCCAGCAGCCACAGCGTGCCATAGATCGGAATCGGAATGTTGATCCACGCCCAGAGCAGGCCCAGGCCGAAGATCAATCGAGGCACCGCCTGCGGAAACATGATGACATACTCGATCGCGGAACGGCCGCGCAGCTTCGATCGGTAGATGATCCAGGTCAGGACCCCGATGACCGGCACGCCGATGGTGGCGACCGACAGTCCCAGGATCAGGCTGTTGATAAAGGCCTGCCCCAACGTGCCGGTACTCAGCGCCGAGGTGTAGTTGGCGATTGTGAAGACGCTGTCGCTCAGAATGACGGTGGCGAACCGTTGAAACGATGTCAGCAGTAATGCGGCAAGGGGCAGGATCACGGCCAGGACGATGTAGCCCCAGGCGATCGCCAGCAGCAGCCACCGGGCCGACCCGGCGTCGACCGCTCGCGGACGAAACGCCTTGCCGGTAATCGTTGCGTAGCTGCCGCGGCGCATGATCAGTTTCGCGATGGTCA
>JAQGHW010000058.1 GCA_028291505.1 Rhodopila sp.
CTGGCTCGCACGCCTCGCGCGGAACGGCGGCTCGCCTGCGTGCTGTCCGACTACCCGGCGAAGGGCGGCCGGACGGGATATGCTGTCGGGTTGGACACGCCGCGCAGTGTCCTGGCGATCTGCGGGCGGTTGGCGCTGGAAGGGTTCACGGTCGAGGTGCCGGCGGATGAAGCCTTGTTGGCAGCTGCACTTTCGGCGGGTGAGACGACGGCCGTGCTTGGCGTTGCCGACTACCAGGCGCTTCTTGCGACACTCCCTGCCGGGTTCGTCGAGCAACTTGGGGCGGCGTGGGGCGACCCGGCGGACGATGATGCGGTTTGTGCCGGGATGTTCCGGTTTCGGATCGTGCGCGCGGGCAAGCTGGTGGTGGCGGTGCAGCCGGACCGGGGCAATTTTTCGGCTCGTAAGACCGAGTATCATGATGCGTTGCTGCCGCCGCGGCACAGTTATGTCGCGTTCTATCTTTGGCTGCGCATTGTGGAGCAGGTTCATGCGGTTATTCATTGCGGGACGCACGGGACGCTGGAATGGCTGCCGGGCAAGGCCACGGCATTGTCGGAAAGCTGCGCCCCGCGGACGGTCCTGGGGCCGGTGCCGCTGATCTATCCGTTCATCGTCAACAATCCGGGCGAAGCGGCGCAGGCGAAGCGGCGGGTGGCGGCGGTGACGATCGGGCATCTCGCACCACCGCTTGTCGCGGCGGGCACGCATGGCGACGCGGCGGCGCTGGAAACCCTGTTCGACGAATATGCCGAGGCGCAGTCGCTGGACCCTCGTCGGGCGGCCCGCCTGGCCGAACTCATTATGGCGCGTGCGCGGGAGACTGGGTTGGCGGTGGAGTCGGGGGTCGCACCGGATGATGATGCGGAGGCGGCGCTGATCAAGCTGGATGCCTGGCTGTGCGACATTAAGGACATGCAGATCGGGGATGGGCTGCATGTGTTTGGGCAAACTGGCGAGGGGGTCGGGGTCGATCGGCTGACCGCATCGTGTGCCGAAGCGGAAATGTGCGGGTTGCTGGCCGCGTTGGACGGCCGGTTTGTGCCGCCTGGTCCGGCCGGTGCCCCTGGCCGTGGCCGCGTCGACGTGCTGCCGACCGGACGCAACCTCTACAGTATCGATCCGCGTGCGGTGCCGACGCGAACCGCGTGGGAGATTGGGCAGCGGACGGCGGAGGCTTTGCTGACACGGCACGTGCAGGATCACGGCGATTGGCCGCAGCGGATCGTGCTGGACATCTGGGGCAGTGCCACGATGCGGACCGGCGGGGACGATCTTGCCCAGGCGTTCGCGCTGCTGGGCGTGCGGCCCACGTGGGATGGCGGGTCCAGCCGGGTGGCGGGGTTTGAGATCCTGCCGCTGGCGGTGCTGAACCGGCCCCGTATCGATGTGACGTTGCGGATTTCGGGTCTGTTCCGCGATGTTTTCCCCGGACAGATCGCTCTGTTCGATGCTGTCGTGCGGGAGGTTGCGGCGCTGGAGGAAGCGCCGGAAGACAATCCGCTTGCCGCCAGCGTCAGGGCAGATTCCGGCGATGATGGCAGACGCATCTTTGGCGCGGCGGCCGGTGCGTATGGGATCGGCTTGTCCGCGGTACTGGCCAATGGGGCCTGGTCTGGCCGCGACGCCCTGGGCGAGGCTTATTTGCAGGCGACTTCGCATTCTTATGGGGGTTCGGCCTCGGAAGGTGCGCCGGCGGCGGCGGGGTTTCGCGCCCGTGTCGCGCAGGCGGATGCGTTCGTGCATGTCCAGGACATGGTCGGACAGGATGTCCTGGACTCCGATGCGTTTTCGGAACATGAGGGCGGCTTTGCCGCGGCCGCTGCGTTGTTGGGCAACCATCCGGCGCTTTATCATGGGGATACGACGGATCCGGATCGGTCCGTTATGCGTACGTTGCGCGAGGAGGTTGTTCGGGTACTGCGGGCTCGGGCGACCAATCCGGTCTGGCTTGCCGGCCAGATGCGGCATGGCTTCCGCGGCGCGGCGGAGATCGCACAGACGGTCGACAATTTTTTTGCCTATGCCGCCCTGACGGACGTTGTCGATGATCGCCAGTTCGACCTGCTGTTTGACGCGACGATCGGCGATGAGGCGGTCAGGACATTTCTGGTTGGCGCCAATCCGGCGGCGGCGAAAGCGATCGCCGAGCGGTTTGGGGAGGCGGGACGGCGGGGGTTTTGGAGGACGCGGCGCAACTCGGCGGCTGCGATCGTGACGGATATGCGATGAGTGGCGGGTTGATCAAGGGATGGTGCCCGGGCGCGTTGCGGCCGATGGAGAGCGGCGATGGGCTGATCGTGCGGCTGCGGATCAGCGGCGGGATTCTGGATGTCGCGCTGGCGGCGTGCATCGCGCGCTGGTCGGTTCGCTGGGGGAATGGGCAGATTGATTTGTCCAGCCGGGCGAACCTTCAGTTGCGGGGACTTTCGGTTCGGCACCTGCCGGCGTTGCACGATGCGCTGGCGGAATGGGGTCTGCTGGATGGCAGCGAAGCGGGGGAGGCGATTCGGAATGTCGTTTCTAGCCCGTTGGCCGGGCTGGATCCGGCTGCCGTGGTTGATGTGCGGCCGATTGTCCGGGGGCTTGAGCGGCGTCTTGTAGATGACGCCTCGCTGCATGCCTTGCCGGGTAAGTTTGGCTTTGCCATCGACGATGGGGGG
>JAQGHW010000085.1 GCA_028291505.1 Rhodopila sp.
TTCGGACTTGCTTGCCCTCCACGTTGGAGTTGACGCCGGTCATCCAGGAACTGACCTCATTGGATAGCAGTCCCACGCCCATCGCCTTGACATGGTCAGTCCAGGACGCCACCCCGGCCGCGGTTGCCTCCACGCGGGTCAGGTTATGTTCGCGGGCATAGCGCACCACGCCGGTCACCCATTCGACATTGTATTCGATGCTGCGTGGGATATTACCGAGCGCGGTGTGCGGCCCCATCAGCATCATCATGTTGGGGAAACCCTCCACCAGGACGCCAAGATAGGTCCGTGGCCCATGTGCCCACGCGTCCTTCAGCCTCTGCCCGCCCCGCCCGCGGAAGTCGATTCGATCGAAACTACCGGTGATTGCATCGAAACCGGTTGCGTAGATGATGGTGTCGAACTCGTACTCGGTGTCGCTGGTCTTGATGCCATTCGGCGTGATCCGCTCGATCGGCGTTTCCTTTATGTCTACAAGCCTAACATTGGGCTGATTGTAGACTTCGTAGTATTTGGTCTCCAGCGGCACGCGGCGCGTCCCAAAACCGTGGTTTGTAGGGATCAGTTTCTCGGCGACATCTTGGTCCTTCACCCGTTGGCGGATCTTCCTGGACACGAAATCGCTGATGAGGTCGTTCGCCTTGGGGTCAACCAGGATATCCCGGAAATTGCCCTGCCAGATGCCGAAGCCGGGTGAGGCATACAGTTTCTCGAAGAACGCCTCGCGCTCCTCCGGCGTCACCTCAAAGGTGCCACGGGGGTCTGGCGTGTGCAGGAAGCACGCAAAGGTCTCCTGGCAACGCTGGAACATCTCCGGGTAGCCGGCCTTGATCTTCGCCATCTCCTGCGCGCCGATCTTGCTGTTGTGCAGCGGGGCGCACCAGTTCGGCGTGCGCTGGAACACGGTCAGGTGGCCAGCGGTCTTGGCGACCTCCTGGATGGTCTGAACGCCGGTGGCGCCGGTGCCGATCACCGCCACGCGCTTGCCCTCGAAGCTGACAGGCTCATGCGGCCACCTTGCGGTGTGGAAGGAGGCGCCCTTGAACGTCTCCACCCCTTCGATGCGGGGCATCGTCGGCGCCGAAAGCGGGCCGATGGCGGTGATGAGGAACCGAGACTGGAAGCGATCGCCAGCTTCCAACGTCACCTCCCAGCTGCGCGTCTCTTCCTGGTAGTGCGCCGCAGTCACCCGGCTGCGGAACTGGATGTCACGACGCAGGTCGAACCTGTCGGCGACGTGGTTGAGGTAACGCAACGTTTCCGGCTGTGGGGCGAAATGTTCGTTCCAGTTCCAGTCCTCCAACAACTCCTTCGAGAATGAATAGCTGTAGGAATAGCTTTCGGAATCGAAGCGCGCGCCTGGATAACGGTTCCAGTACCAGGTGCCGCCAACGCCGGTGCCGGCCTCTAGCACAAGCACCCGCATTCCCAGCTCCCGCAGACGATAAAGCTGGTACAGACCCGACATGCCTGCCCCGATAATTATAGCGTCGTAGTACGAAACCGGCGCCGCATCGGCTTTGGTCAGGGTCTCGTGCGAGGCGGTCATCTGTTGTTGCTCCTGCATGCGGTGCCAAAAATCGGGGGCGCCGCGACTGTCTCCGGACCGACGGCCTTTGCACCGATCCGGAGAGGAGGTTAGGCACGGACGCGGGGTTCGGCAACGCAAAGGGCGTCTCGGTAGATCACCGAATGTCAGATCGGATGAAAGGATCGCCGGCTCATCCGGCTCCCACTCCTGCGAAGCGCTTTTCATGGCGCCCGACCTGAAGCCGATAGTTCTCCCGATACCGGTCGCTGACCTCCTGGTGTAGCGCGAGTGCTGGCGCATCCCGTTCGCCACCCGACGGCTCGATCAGATCGAAATGCCCGTATCGATCCTCCCCCCGCACCAGCATCGCGCGGCACCGCACAGGACCGTCGACCCGCACGTGCGTCGGCACGTAATTCAACCCGATCCCGACCCGCCGGTAAGACGCATTGTTCGGCGCCGATCGATGCACCGCGAGTTCGTGGTGCAAGGAGAATGACCCCGCGGGCAGCGCCATCGCCGTCGGATTCGTTTCATCGAACGGATCCATGATCGTCTGGCCGGCCCGGTTGATACTGTTCGCCAGCCCCAGCGGTGCATGGTGATACAGCCGAGGTTCGCCGCGGAAGGACAGTTGCTCCATGCAGCCGGCCTCCTTGCTGGCGTCCGTCAGGGCGATCCAGGCGCACACTGACTCTTTTGGCTCCAGGCCGAAGTAGCCGCCGTCCTGGTGCCACGCGGCGTAGGTCGGCGACTGCGGCTCCTTGATGAAGAACGTGCTGGTCCAGACCAGGATGTTGGGGCCAATCACATCCTCGATCGCGTCCAGGATGCGCGGATGGCGGATCAGGTCGTTGAACCAGGGCGAGTGCATATGGCCGTGGGACCGCCATTTCGGATCCGCGTCCGCCACGGCGCAGCCCAGATCGGCCTCCAGCCGTTGCAGGCCGGCGAGGCAGGTCTCGATCTCCGCCGGCGAGAGCGCCGGGATCGGAAAGAGGAAGCCGTCGTAGCGGAATTTGTCCACCTGTTCCTGGGTGAGTGCTTTCATTGTTGTCCTCCCGGTTTCCGTTCTGGGCCGTTCCGCTTCAGCGGTTACGTCCCCGGTTTGCCGAACAGCGTGTTGAACAGCCGTTCGCTCTCGGCCAGGCCATCCTCGGTCAGCCAGACGGATTTCGTCCTGCTCCGGGGATTTTCGATCATACCCTTCTGATGCAGCCGGTCCATGGCGTCCCAGTCGTGACCCTTCCAGGCCCGCCCGCCGTCGTGCAGAGTGAGATACAGCAGGGCCAGCACCGCCTGGTCGATCTTCTCCTCGTCGATGTCCACTGTCTTGCCCTCCTGGCGCGATAGACGACATTTTCTGGAACACGTGCTATATTGCCGCGATGGTCGCCCTTCGCCAACACGCGCCTGCCCGCATGACGCTGCCGGAGTTCCTGTCATGGGATGCGGCGGACCCATCTGGCGTGTCCTGGCAGCTGGTTGATGGGGAGCCTGTGGCGATGGCCCCGGGTTCGGAGACCCATGCCGCCTTGCAGGGGGAAATCGGTCGCCTGCTGGGCAACCACCTGGTTGAACAGGGCGGTCCTTGCCGGCTGTTGAGCCAGCCAGGCATCGTGCCCAGGGTCCGGTCGCACAGCAATTTCCGTGTCCCCGATCTCGCCGTCACCTGCGCGGCGCCGTCGCTGGGGCTGATGGTGCCGGACCCGATCCTGCTGATCGAGATACTGTCCCCCAGCAATGAAGCGCAGACCCGTGCCAACATCTGGGCTTACACGACAATCCCCAGCGTCTGCGAGATCCTCGCCGTGCACAGCACGCGGATGGAGGCGGAATTGCTGCGCCGAAGTCCTGATGGAAGCTGGCCGCAGGACCCTGACATCCTGACCGCGGCGGATACGTTGACGCTTGCCTGCATCGCCTTCGCCACGAAGCTGGCCGCGTTTTACCGGACCACGGCCCTGGTGTCCTAAGTTCCGTCGCCCATCTCAGGGGTGCAGGCTTTGCTACCCAGCGGGCCGAATGCGCGATAAAATCCACGCCAAACAGTGAAGCGACCGATCATGGCCAGTTATCAGTATGTCTATGTGTTGAAGGATTTGACCAAGGCCTTTCCTGGTGGGCGGGAGGTCTTCAAAGGCATTACGCTGTCGTTTCTGCCTGGCGTGAAGATCGGCGTCCTCGGCGTGAACGGCGCCGGTAAATCGACGTTGATGAAGATCATGGCCGGCATCGAGACGGAGTACGGCGGTGAAGCCTGGGCGGCGCCGGGTGCGACCGTCGGGTATTTGGCGCAGGAGCCGCCGCTGGATCCGAGCAAGACCGTGGGCGAGAACGTCGAGGAGGCCTTCGCCGAGCTGAAGGCGGCGCTGAACCGGTTCAACGAGATCTCCATGCAGTTCGCCGAACCCATGAGCGACGACGAGATGAATACGTTGCTGGTTGAGCAAGGCGACTTGCAGGAGAAGATCGACTCGCAGGATGGCTGGGAACTCGACCGCAAGGTAGACATCGCCCTGGACGCGTTGCGCTGCCCGCCGGCGGACGCACCGGTGACCATGCTGTCGGGCGGTGAGCGGCGGCGCGTGGCCTTGTGCAGACTGCTGTTGGAAAAGCCCGACCTGTTGCTGCTGGACGAGCCGACCAACCACTTGGATGCGGAAAGTGTCGCGTGGCTGGAGCATACGCTGCACGACTACGCCGGCACCGTGATGGTGGTTACCCACGACCGGTACTTCCTGGACAATGTGACCAGTTGGATGCTCGAGCTTGAGCGCGGGCGCGGGTATCCATTCGAGGGCAATTATTCGTCGTGGCTGCAACAGAAGCGCAAGCGGCTGCAGCAGGAAGAGAAAGAGGAAAGCGCCAGGCAGCGTGCCCTCGCCGCGGAATCAGAATGGATCGCGGCCTCCCCACGGGCTCGGCAGACAAAGAGTCGCGCGCGCATCGCGAAGTATGAGGAGATGCTGCAGAAGTCGCAGGAATTGGCGACGGGGGTGGCGGAAATCGTCATTCCGCCCGGGCCTCGGCTGGGCAACATCGTGATCGAGGCGGAGGATCTGCGCAAAGGCTACGGCAACAACGTGCTGATCGAGGGGTTGAACTTCAAGCTGCCGCCGGGCGGGATCGTTGGTGTGATCGGGCCGAACGGGGCGGGCAAGACGACGCTGTTCCGAATGATCACCGGGCAGGAACAAGCTGACGCGGGGTCGTTGCGGGTCGGCGACACGGTGAAGCTGGGGTATGTGGATCAGTCGCGCGACAGCCTGGATCCGGACAAGACGGTCTGGCAGGAGGTCAGTGGCGGCGAAGAGGTCATCTACCTCGGCAAGCGGGCGGTGCAGTCCCGGGCCTATGTGGCCGCGTTCAACTTCAAGGGGTCGGACCAGCAGAAGAAGGTCGGCATCCTGTCGGGTGGTGAGCGCAACCGTGTGCATTTGGCCAAGATGCTGAAGGTCGAGCACAATGTCCTGCTGCTGGACGAACCGACCAACGACCTGGACGTCGATACGCTTCGGGCGCTGGAAGAGGCACTGACCGAGTTCGCGGGCTGCGCCGTGATCATCAGCCATGACCGGTGGTTCCTGGACCGGCTGGCGACCCATATTCTGGCATTTGAGGGCGATAGCCACGTCGAATGGTTCGAGGGCAACTTCCAGGAGTATGAGGAAGACAAGCGGCGGCGGCTGGGAGCGGATGCGACGGAGCCGCACCGGATCAAGTACCGGCCCTTGGCTCGGTAAGGCCCAGCCTCGGGCATACTCGCCTTCGGGCTCGGCGATTGCGATTTGGAAGGGCCGCCCTTTGGGGGCGGCCACCCGCATGCGGTCCGCTCAGCAAGATGTGCGAATCTGCACATCGTTACCTGACAGCATCATATTACGCTTGCTCCAGCTGCGGTCCGCGAATCAGGACGCTTGTTCACCGTTAGCGTATCGATGCGGGGTCGACGGTCGTCGGATGCTGGCACACCGGAACGTTCGTATCTTTGCTTTCGAAATTATATTTACTACGTAAGTTAATAATATTTAATATTCTTTTATATTACAGTACATGGTCGCTTTTGTGAAAATATAAATAGCGGATCAACTCGCACGATCCTGATATTTACTTTGTCGCTCTTTGGTGGCGGTCTGCGGCTGCGCTTCTTCCGACACGATTGACGGTTGAGGCCGCACGACAACAAGGATCAAGCAAAATGGCAGTTGTTGAAAGTAGCTCGGTATTCGCCACCGGCGCGAGCGGTATGACGCAACCTGATTCGATAACGATAGGGAACAACGCCCTGTGGGCGGAATATGGAAACGGTGCCGATTCGACGGGGGCTGGCGGTTCCAGCACCGTCGTCGAGTACAGCCTGAGCGGCAAGGTCGAGAACACCTACAAGATCGCGGGATCCGTCGACGGCCTGAAGATCGACCCCGCGACCGGAATGGTGTATGCGATGCAGAACCAGGACGGCAACTCGACCCTCAGCCTGATCGACCCGAAGACCGGCAAAATCAGCGCCCCGCTGTCCTATGGCGTCACCAGCGCGACACGCGGCTATGACGACGTCGCTTTCCTGAACGGCAGCGTCTATCTCAGCTACACCAATCCGACGGGCAACGGCGATGCGGTGGTGCAGAAGCTGACCAACGGCGACCAGCCGATCGGCACACTGGTAACCAGCAACATCCTGACGGACGGCGCCACCGGCACCAACATCGCCACTGGCCAGACCAATCAGCCGATCCCGTTGAGTGACCCCGATTCGCTGAAATCGACCCCGAACGGCGGCCTGGTGCTGACCAGCGGCGCGGACAATGCGTTCACACTGATCAGCGATCCCGGCACCAGGGCACAATCAGAACGTTTCGTTAAGCTGACGAACCTGCCGGCCGGTTCCTCGCTGGATGATGTTATCATTCCGACGTCCAGCACGGGAACGTTCTACGTTACCAATGCAGGTACCGACCAGATCCAGGCCTATAAGGTGTCGGGCCTGAACACCAGCGACGCTTATGCGTCGGTTGGTACGGAGATCGTGCAGGTCGATCTGCAGACCGGGGCGCAGACTGTGTTGGTTTCGGGCCTGTCCGGGTCGCACGGGATGGCTTTCGTTCCGAGCGCGAACAACGATCCGACGGTGCAGAGCACGAGCATCTTCGCGCTCGGTTCCGATGTCGGCAACGCGACGCAGCCGGATTCCGTTACGACGACTCCCGATGGTTCTGTCTGGATCGAGTATGGCAACGGTGCCGACAGCACCGGCAAGCAGGCCAACGGCGGCAGCAGCACGATCGTGCGCTATGACGCGCAGGGGAACGTACTGGCGACCTTCTCGCTGCCTGGCGAAATCGATGGACTGAAGTTCGACCCGGCCAGCAATCAGATCTTCGCGCTGAAAAACCAGGACGCCAACTCCTTCCTGTATCTGATCGATCCCACGACCAACAAGGTCAGCGGGCCTTTGTCGTATGGCTCCGGCTATGTCTACGGCGCGAATTCCAGCCGCGGATACGATGACATCGCCTTCGACAGCGGCAAGGTGTTCCTGAGCTATGCCAATCCGAAAGCGGTTGGAGACTCGGTCGTCCAGATGCTGGACAACGGCAACAATCCGTCCGGCACGCTGCACACGACGTCTATCCTGCGGTTGGGCGATACCGGGACGAACCTGACCACCGGACAGACCAATCAGCCGCTGCCGGTGGCGGACCCGGATTCGCTCAAGACGTTGTCGGACGGTTCGCTGATCCTGACCAGCGATCATGATGCGTCGCTGACGATCATCTCCCACCCCGGGACGGCGCAGCAGTCGGCCAGCTTCGTTACCCTGCCGGCTGGAAGTTCCGGACTGGACGACGCGATCATTCCGGCCACCACGTCTGGCACGTTCATCATCACCAACACTGGTGGGAATGACGTGCTTTCGGTCAAGGTGACGGGTCTGCACACGAACGACATCTACGTGGCGGTCGCCAGCGACAACGCGATCGATCAGCTCGATCCGAAAACGGGCGCGTTAACTCCGGTGATCACCGGGCTGAATGGGCCGAGCGGGATGAGGTTCATCCCGTCAGGTAGTTCAACATCGGCCCCGGCCGCGATCGCGCAAACTGGCAGCGCGGGCATAACCGCCGCGGACTTCCCGGTCCCGAGCAAGACCGCCGGGGGATCTACCTCGGGTGGCGGATCGGCCTCGGATCCGGCCACGACAGGCAGGATGGCGATGATGAGCCCGACCGATCCGTCGCATGCGACGGTGACGCCTCTGCACCACGCCTGACCCAGACGCGGGCCCGCGGCGGCGACCACACCGCCGCGGGCACCGGTTTGCTGGTTGCCGTATCACAGGGCAGCACCGATCAGTAACGGGATCGCCGGCAGAATAGCGTCACATCTACCCCATTTGATGCTTGTAATTGGGTCACCCGATGCCAAACTCCTGATCAGAAGGAGTTTTGGCCGGATGAGCCTTGCCGTCACTTCTGCCCGAGGGTTGCCGGACCGGCAGCAGACGTTTGCCCGGGAAAGCGACCGCGCCCGGCTGACGCCGGCTGGGCTGGCCGGGTTAAAATCGGTGGCGACCGCCTGGCGCCTGAGCGGACAGGAAGCGGCCGATCTGCTGGGTGTTTCGTCCAGCACCTGGGACCGCATCCGGGCCGACACGTGGCGGCAATCGCTGTCGCAGGACCAGTTGATGCGTGTTTCGGCGATCGTCGGTATATACAAAGGTCTACATCTGCTGTTCGCCGACGATATGGCGGACCGCTGGATACGCCTGCGCAACAGCGGTCCGCTGTTCGCAAACCTGACGCCGATCGAGGCGATGCGGGAAAATGGCATCCCGGGGATGCTTGAGATCAGACGCTATATCGACGCACTTCGTGGTGGGCTCTAACCTTTTTCCGGTCGCCACCGTCGCCATAGAGCGGGCGGTGCGGCTGGTTTCCACCGCCAGGTTGCGCGATCCGGTGCTGTTGGCGCTGGTTGACGCCTCGCTGGCCGACGACCTGGCGGAGATCGAGGGTGCGACCAGCTTCCGCCTGACGGAGCAATCCGCCGCCGCGAGCAAGTTCCCGAGCGGCCGGCCGCACGCGAATTTCGTCAATGCCGCATTTGCCTATTTCCGCCCGCGGGAGCGAAACCGCTTCAACGGTCCCCTGCGCGGGGCCTGGTACGCCGCGCTGGCGGTCGAGACGTCGGTGCAGGAAGTCGCCTTCCACATGCGGCGGGAACTGCAACGGGTTAATGACTTTCATGCAACGGTCGAATATGCGGAGATGTGGGCGAGTTTCGCCGGCAGCTTCGTAGACCTGCGAGCGGTTCGCCCGGCGCCGGCGTGCCTGCATCCCGATGCGGACATCGGCTATCCCGCCGGCAACCAGTTGGCCAACGAGACGATGGATGCGGGCCTGAACGGGATCATCTATCCGTCTGTCCGGCATGACAGCGGCACGTGCCTGGTGGCACTTTGGCCGCACGTTGTGCAATCGGTGGCTCAAGGGCGGGTGCTGCGCCTGCGTTGGGCGGGAACGCCCGATTACATTTTGGAAGAGGTGGTGGGGGATGACGCCTGACCCGCCCGGACCGAGCGAATGGCGGCCGGTGCAGGCCCGGATCGAGGGGCGCCGCATCGAGGACGCGGCGTTTGTCCTGCCGAGCGCGTTACATTTGAAAGCGCCCCGTCCGATGTCCGCTCGGTCAACTTTCCGATCCGGTGATATCACGACGGGGACTCTCTCACGATAGCAGCCCGCGCGGCGCACGGCCCGCGGTCGCGGCTGCCAGTCTGGCTGCCGTGACCGCGGACGCCGGATCAGGCCGCCTTGCGCTTGCGGCGCGCCGCGATGCCCAGACCGATCAGGGAGGAGCTCAGCAGCGCCACAGACGCGGGTTCCGGAGCAGCGATCGAAGCATCGAGGCTCACGTGCGTCTCACCCGTGGTGACGATCGTCAGCACTTCGGTCAACGCGAACAGCCCGTTGGTGGTGGCTTGGGCCGTTGCGCTCAGGCCGAAGGGCGTGGCCGTGTCGCTCAGCGTGCTGAGCAGGGTGCCGGTGCCCAACAGCGTGTTGCTAACGTCCACGTAGGTCTGCAGGGTGACCGATGCCTGACCGCTGAGAAAGTTGCCGCTGAACTGTGAAAGCCACGTTGCCGCACCGACCGGAGAGGTGAAGCCATCCGCCGACAAGGTGATGATCAGTGTGCCGCCGGCGGAGCTGGAGATATCGACCGAGGACAGATCGAGCGTCGGGGCGAGCGTCGAGGTCCCGATGTCTGCCGTGGTGGTGAAGTTACCGATCGATTGGGACACCACCAGGGGGCTGGAACCGGATTGCGTGTAAGTCGTGCCGCCGGACTGCAACTGGATCTCAAGACCCGCGTGAGCAGGACTGGCAGCGAAGGCAACAGCCAATGAAGCGGCGGTAAGCACGGCGGGAAGTTTGGTAGCCAGTGACTTGAACATGGAAAATCCTCAATTATTAGATGATCATGTAGCTCGATTGCTATAAGCACAGGCCGTGCCAAGACATATTTTTGATGGGAAAACATATACTTATGGTTCTTGGCGCGCGTTACAGTTGTATGATGTGTAAATTTTACCGACAATAATATCAAATATGATTGCAATTGTACCCGTCGACCGAGAAACATCGACACGCACCGCGATCGCTTCGAGGTCACAAAAACCGAACGGTTCGGCAAAATCTGCGAGGGAACCTCGCCCCGAGCACCGAACCGGCGAGAGCCGCGGTTGTCGGCTCCCGCTGTTTCAACGCCATTATTTTGACGGGCCCGCGGCCTCGGGAATATGGCTTCAACGTCCAACTCTGGACACGTCACGTCGCGGCGTGTGGATCACGCATCGCGTCGGGCCGCTTCCCCGCCCGTTCCATGACAGAGTCCACCTTGATGGAGCCGAGCTTGATGAAGTCGATCGTGCCATAGCGAAGGCAAGGAAGGAGCCTGTCGCCCCGGCTATGCTCCCAGGCTGTCCACGAACCCGCGCAAACCGGTCAGCCGGCCGGTCGCGGTGCGCGCGCCATGCAATACCGCGCGTACGGCCAGCGTGGCGGACTGAAGGTCTTCGTTCACCACCACGTGGTCGAACTCCACCCAATGGCGGATTTCTTCGCGCGCCACCCGCATCCGGCGCTCGATTTCCTCACCGCGGTCCCCGGCTCGGCCGATCAGCCGAGACCTTAGGGCCATCAAATTCGGTGGCAGAACGAACACGCTGACCACATCGGCCGGCAGTTTCTCCCGCAACTGCCGGTGCCCTTGCCAGTCGATGTCGAACACCACGTCGCGGCCCTCGGCCAGCGCTTTCTCGACCGGTGCGCGCGGGGTGCCATACGCATGCGTGCCTTGCAGTACCCGAGCCCACTCCAACAGCGCGTCGTCGCGCAGCGCGTCCTGAAAGCCGGCCTCGGTCAGAAAGTGGTAATGAACGCCGTCGATCTCCGTCGGCCGCCGGTCGCGAGTGGTTACGCTGATGGAGCGCTCCAGATCGGGTTCGGTGGCCAGCAGGGCTTCGGCGATCGCCGTCTTGCCGGCCCCGGACGGCGCCGACAGAACCAGGCAGACCCCACGGCGCGCGATTTCGATCATTCGATGTTCTGCACCTGCTCTCGCAACTGCTCGATCGCGGCCTTCAGCTTCAGGCCGGTGGCGGTCAGCGCGGATGAGGCGGATTTACTGCACAGCGTGTTCGCCTCGCGATTGAACTCCTGGATCAGGAAATCGAGCTTGCGGCCGATGTTCACCGCTTCGCCCATCAGCTCGTGCGCAGCGGCGATATGGCTGGACAGGCGGTCCAGTTCTTCGCGCACATCGGACCGGCTGGCCAGAATGGCGACTTCCTGGGCGATCCGGTCCTCAGACAGGTTTGGCGTATCGCGCAGCAGCGTTTGCAGGTTGTCGAGCATGCGCGCCCGCTGCGCCGCCGGCTGCCCGGCTGCCTGGGTGGCGGCGGTGTCGCGGAGAGTCGCGATTTCTTGCAACTGACGGTTCAGGACGGCGGCAAGTCGCTCACCCTCGGCTTGGCGGGAGGCAACCAGGTCGGCCAGGGCGGCGACGAACCCCGCTTGCACATCGGCGGCGACGGTGGCTCTTTCCTCTTGCTGGTCCGCCTGCGCCTGCCGCAGTACACCGGGCAGCGACAGCAAAGCCTCGGCCGAGGGCGGCGGGCTGCCAGGGATGCGCCGATGCAGGTCGGTGGCGATTTTCAGCACCTGCTCCAGCGCCGCCGGGTCCAATTCAAGGCGCGTCTCGGATTGCCGCTTGATCGTCAGGTTGGCGGTTACGTTGCCACGCTTCAGGGACTTCCCCGCCAGATCCCGCCAGCCGGCTTCCAGGATGTCCCAGCCATTCGGCAGCCGAAAGCGCAACTCGAGCGTGCGACCGTTGACGCTGCGCAGTTCCCACGCCCAGGCGATGCCGTCGAGTGCGCCCTCGGCGCGAGCGAATCCAGTCATGGAGGCGATTGGGCTCATGGCGGCGTCATACCAGCGGCGCCGCCGGATGCGAAGTGATAGGTTGGTAGTATATCAGTTCAACGCAGGCCGAGATCTGCTGGCGCCGAGCCACGGGGATCAGGCGGCACCACGTTTCCGCCGCTGGGGTGCAGGATCCCGGTTCCGCGCCTGGATTTCGATCCGGCGGCGTGCGGCTTTGACCGCCGGGCCTGTAACGACCAGCGGCGCGTAGCCATATGCCTCCCAGGCGAGCGACGAGAACGTTGGAAACAGCGAGACCACACGGCCAGCATTCTCGAAGCTGGCGCGGTCGCCGGTGTCGAGATAGCTTTCGACCGCCAGACCGTCGGCCAGCACGACGTCATGCGCTGGCAGTTCGAGGTGAAAATACTCGACGGCCTTGCGCTCGATCTGCCGGATCGTTTCGCCGTTCATCAGGTATTTGATCGGGATCAGGACATCCTCGATGAATACCGCGTGGTCGGGGGACAGGAACAGGTCGCGACGCGGCGCACCCGGCGCAAAGGCACCGCGACGGATACGCACCGGCCAGACGTCTTGCGGTTTTGGGTGCGACCGGCAATCGACGCGGCGGCGGCCGATCCAGACGATCGGGGCCGTGGCGCCGGATGCGAGGGTCACCTCGTCGTTCGGGGATAGCGCTTCGACCGCGACCTCGCCGCGCGGTGTGGCGACGCGGGTGCCGGCGGCGAAGCAGGCCGGCGGCGGCGTCGGCGTGTGCGCCGTCAACAGACTCCCGCCGCTTCCGGGGACCACCGTGAACGCGTCGCTTGCATACGCGCCAAGCATCGTCAAGCTCGCGACCGGTGTGGTGCCGTCATCCAAAGTCAGGGTGCCGATCCCCGTCCCGGTCGCCGCGTAGGTCGCGCTGTCGGCGGTTATGCCTTGCAGGATGATGGTCGCGTAGGTGTCGCCGCCGACGCCGAACTGGGAAATTTGCGGTGTGTCGGACGTGTCGATCGGGATACCCGCGCCCAGGGCAAAGACGATGGTGTCTTCGCTGAAGAAATCGATCCTGCCGCTGACGCCGGGGCCGATCGTGCCGCCAACGCCCACACTGAAAACGCCGTTGCCGCTGATGAAGCTCAGGGTCGCCCCATGATCGGAATAGATAATCCCGTTGTTGACTACGTCGAAGAGGTCGTGATCCGTATAGATGACCCCGTTATTCAAGATCGGCGCGGAGATCACCACGGTGGCGTAGGTTTGCGTGGAGAAGGCCGGCCCGTCCCAGTTGCCGTCCAAAAAATTCGCACCCGAATCGACGGTGATCGTGCCGGCGGTGGCGGTTCCGGCGCTGCCGATCTCCAGCGTGGACGTCGCGTCGAGACTGACGCTGCCATCGATGATCGCGAGGGTTCCAAGCTGGGCACTGCCGTGACTGGTGACCTCCAGCGAGCCGCTGGTCAGCGCGGGCGTCGATTGGCCTGACACGCCGGTTAAGATGGCGCCAAGGGTCAGGCCATTGCCGATGCTTACCGTTCCGCCATCGACCTGCAGGTCTCCCGCGGTCAGTTGGACAGTTCCCGCGGACAGTATCGCGCCCTGGTCAACCGCGACGACGGCGTCGTCGACGGATTGTTCCAAGGGTGATCCGGAGACGGGAAGCAACGAGCCGATCGTCACCGTACTGGCGGCGAAATCCCCGGCCAGCGCGATGGTTTGGGTGGTTACGCCGGGCTGGGGGGCGCCCGTCCCGCTTGGCGGAACTCCGAACATCATAGAGCCGATGGCGAAGGCGCCGGACAAGGTGACATCGCCGTTGACGGACAGGCTGGCAACGTTGGCCGGGCCGGTAACAGTGATCGTCCCGGGGTTGGGATTATCGATTTCGGCGGTATCGAGCAGCCCGGGCGGGGCCGATGCCGGCAATCCGGTCGTGACGTCGAACCAGTTGGCGGCATTGCTCCAGGCGCCGGAACCGCTCGTC
>JAQGHW010000104.1 GCA_028291505.1 Rhodopila sp.
GATCCCAGCTGGCGAATGGACGAGACCTATGTGAGGGTCAAGGGCACCTGGAAGTACTTGTATCGGGTGGTCGACAAGGCCGGCGGTACGGTGGATTTCCTGCTGACCGCCAAGCGTGATCGTAAGCCTGCGTTGCGCTTCTTGCGCAAGGCGATCAGGTGAAACGGTTCGCCTGAGACGATCACGACCGACAAGAGCGGTGCCAACACGGCGCAATGCCGGACATGAGGCGGGCATCGAGATCCGTCAGGTCAAATACCTCAACAACATCGTCGAACAGCATCATCGAGCCATCAAAAGGCCGGACACATGATCGCAATCGACCCGCCCGTCAGATTCTCATTTTTCCTCTTGCATCCAAGGGGCCGTCCACACCTGCACCAACGGCACAGGCGTTCGTGGCCTCACCCCCAAAGGCACCTGCCATTGGAGGTACCGGCTCGATCAGATGGTCGCCGCGAGCGAAAAGAAAAGGCTGCGGCCGGAGTTGGTGAAGTACAGCGGCTGGGACGGAGGGCCAACCGTCGCCCCGGCGTAGCCGACGATGCTTCTGTCATCCATCAGGTTGTAGAGGTTGACCTTGAACATCAGCTTGCGGTTTTCGACGGTGAAAGTATAGCCGGCCGCGAGATCGACCTGGCTGTAGCTTTTGATCGGTATACTATCGGCCTGACCGACAGCCGCCGTGTCTAGCCCATATTGCGGTCCGACAAATTTGGTGATGAGCGACCCGTAAAGATTGTCGCCATCACGGAATGCGCCACCCCGGTCGTAGATCAGGCCGATTGCCCCGGTCCGGCGTGGGGTCTGCGCCAGCACGTTGCCGTTGGAGTCGTAGGCGCTGGAGTTCAGCGATCCATTGCCATAAAATGCAAAATCATGCGGCAGCTTGACCGTACCTTCGACCTCGATCCCCTTGTACACGGCGCCGCCCTGGTTGAAGAACGTGGTGAAGCCGCCGACCGTGCTGCTGCTCACATAATTTTGGTATTGGATGTAATAAAGATCTGACCCGAGACTGAAGCCGGGCCGGTTGATCACACCGCCGACCTGGAAGCTGTTGGTCGTCGATGGATTGACCGCCGTGAGTTGCGTTGTCGAGAACAAATTGAGGTTCGGCGTTTCGTAGCCGCGCGCCGCCTGGGCGTAGACAGCAGCCCATTTGGTCAGCTGCCAGTTGGCATCCAGGGACGGCAGCGGCGTGTTGTAACTCTGGCTGACGTCCTGCGCGGCGCCGGTCAGTCCCGCCGAGCCCTTGAGCGTCCGCGTGACCGAGCTGTATTTCAGGCCCGCGGTCACGGTCAGGTTCGGCAGCGGCTTCCAGGCAAACTCGACATATGGCTGTAAGGTATTCAGGTTCGACCGATAGTTGTTGGTAAAGACCGACCCTGGAGCGGTGGTGTAGGCAACGAAGTCGCGGGTGTCGTCGGTTTGAACGGTGCTGGTGGTGAACGATTCATGCTCCGCCCAGATGCCGGCTCGCGCTTGGCCGTACGGCGTGTCCAAAGCGAGGCGCAGCACGTCGCCGGTGTTCCGGAAGTAGTATTTCGTATAGACGCCCGGCACGTCACCGGTAAGGTCCACCGGGGTCGTGCCGTTTAAGTAATAAGTGCCCGATAGGTTGGGGCCGGCGCCGCCGACATTCAAACCATGGGCGGAGCGTTGGTAGTAGGCAGTCGTGTACACCTTGTTGTCGATGGACAATGCATCCGTCAGCTGGCTCTTGACGCCAACATATTCGAAGTCCGTCGTGTAGTCGTCGTGGTTGTAGCCCAGGAAGCTTTGCGACGTCGGATCATTGTTTAGCGCAAAATTGCGGCCGTAAGCCTGAATGTTCTGCAGCGTCGCGCCATAAGGCGTCGCGGTGAAAGTATGGTCGAGGTTGGCGACCACGGTAACGACGGTATTGTCGCCGATCGGTTGCTCATACTTGAGGAAGCCATTGCGCCTGCGGGTGGAGGTGCCGCTGGTGGCTCCCCCGGCATCCTCATTCTCCAGGTCGAGCATTAACCGGCCGCCGTTCAGTTCACTGATGGAGCCGGTCTGCGCCTGCACCCCATACAGCGTGGTACCAAAACTTCCCGCCGTTCCATAGGCCGTAGCGCTCGGCTTGTTCAACAGCTGGGGCGAGCTGAGGTCGACATAACCGCCGAACGTCGCCGCACCGATCGCCGACGCCTCGCCCGGTCCGCGATGGACGGTTACCGCGCCAATATTGTGACTGGTAAAGTAGATGCCTGGCTGCGGCGCGAAGTTGATCGGGAAGCCTGGGATCGGTATCCCGTCATACAGCACGCTGAACTGCGTGTATTGCATGCCGCGGATGCTCTCGCCGAAATCCTGCTGCAACCCCGGGCCAACCGGCGAGATGTCCTGCGTACTCGGCGTAAGGCGTATGATGTCGTTGTAGTTTTCGGTGGGCACAATGACCTTCTGCAACATCTCGGACTTGAGCGTGCTGGTGGGCTCGACCTGGTTCAGGCTGGGACCACTTGGGGCGAACTGCGCCGCCGTCTGCGGGACGTCCGGCGTTGCCGCGGGCCCGCCGTCACCGGACCCAGTGGCGCGGACGGTACCGATGTCTTCTCGTCCCGGGTCCGATGCGGACTGCCCGACCGCCATACCGCCGGCAGCCAGGCTGCTTATGACCGAAATCGCTGCAATTGGGATGATCCTTTTGGCGCGCTTGCGCGTCATTGAAAAAACCTCCTCATGGATGAAACAATGCCGTGCGAGACGCTCGACAGCGGTCGCGCATGGCCTGCTGAAGGGCGGCGGACGATGGATTGAGCAGCCCCCGCCCTGGATTCACGTGATGGTATGGGCGTGGCTTCGAACGTCGCCAGCCCCCGTGCAGGGCCGACGTGCCGGTCCAATGGTGCTATCGACCCGGAACCGTGACGATACTCTCGGCCGTAAGAGCATTTTCGCAATGCCGCGTCGATGGAAATAGTTTCATATCAGTCCGATATCATTGATTTAATCGACGCTGCCGCAGGTCGATGCCGTCTCATTACGGCATCCGCGCCTGCGGCAGCCAAAGTCAGCGACGGGGCGCCAGGACACCCCGTCGCGGGACGGCGGTTCTACTTTTCAGTCACGTTCATGATGCCCGTCTTCACGCCCGAACGAAGCGTCGGATAAGGCCGCCCCCCCATCAGGCCGTTCCAGAAGACCTTGTTCATCATGCCCTCCGGAACGCGATCTTCGACCGAGAAGTCGAACCCGCGCGTCACTTTGCCCCAGTAGGCCGCATCGTGTCTCGGCAGGATATTCGGGCCTTCCGCGTATTGGACACCGCTGCTGGCCATCGCCAGTGTCGTCGTCTTCAGGATCGTCGAAGCAACGGCGTTGTACGACCATTTGCCGTTCGACGTGATATCGAACAGGTCGCTCATCGGCGGCTGGTACGCGGTGTTCAGGTTGATGTGCGGCGTGCGAAGAATGTCCTCGATCGTGCGCAGCACGCTGACCTGATTGTAGCGGGTGCTGACGACCGCATGCCTTTTCACATACGGACCAACGGCATAGGCGGGAGCGCGATGTGAGTCGACATGATCGGGACCGTCCTGGCTGTCGTCTTCGGTCACGATGATCAGGGTGTTGTCAGCATAAGGGCTGTGCGCCACGGCCTCCACGAGGCGGCCGACCGCGAGGTCGTTGTCGGCCTCCTGCGTGTCGGGTGTATTCACCCCGGCGAGAGCTGTGGTGAAGCTGCCTGTGTGGTCGTGGCTCAGCCGCACCGTTTCGAGACTGGGAAGGTTCTTGTTCGCAATATAGCCCTGGAACTCGCGCATCCACTCGTTGACCGTCCACTGGTCCGAGTAGGTCTGGTCAAAGCCGCGGAAGTAGACGTCGGTGAAGGGCACCAGCGTCGGATTGAGTTCGGCCACCTGAACGATGCCGGCTTCGCCAGCATTCTCGATCGGATTGCCTTTGCTGTCGGTAGTCGGGCCGATATTGTTGACCTGGAAGCCGTAGTTCCGGACAGTCAGGCCGGCCTGCAGCACGGCATCAAAGATGTGCCCCTTCTGGACACCGAACGGCGAGTCGGTGCCCGCAACGTCGGCGCTGCCAGGCAACAAATTGTCTGCCCCACCGGGCAGGTTGGCCGAACCGGAGGTGAAGCCGCCTTTCGTGGCTGCGTCGCGTTCGGTCGTCGTGGACAGGCCGACCGGAACGTTGCGGTTGGAACCTTCGGATTCATAAGACAGGCCACGATCGACGCCGGCGTAGTTGAGCTGCTGCGTTACCTCCTCGGTGCTTGTGATGCGGCCGCGCATGGACCAGGACCAGCCGTCCATGCTGCCATCGCCTGGATCCATGAAATTATCCAGCGTGACGAAGTTGCTCGCGATACGATGGAAGTTCGGCGTGATGCGCCTGCCGAACTGCGTCAGGGACGGATCGGCGTCGGAGTCGTTGGTGAGGTCACCAAGGATCTGATCGAAGGTGCGGTTTTCCTTCACGACATAGATGACGTGCTGGATCTTCCCATGCAGGAAGTCCATCACCTCTTCGTCGCGCCCGTTGGTCTGCACGCTGTAGAGATTGTTCCGCGCCACCGCGGCCGTCATATTCGGCAGATCATGACTGGTTGGAACCTGGGCACTGACCAACGTCGCGTGTTCCAGCTGGAACTGATACTCGTTGGTCGCCGTCGCCGCCGCGGCTGCGGCCGCATTGCCCCCCGGATAGTGCTTGCTCGTGATAAGGGCGGTGTTGCCCATCAGATGGCCGGGGTTCGGGCCCGTATTGCTCTTGCCGTTGATGATGTACATCCAGGAGCCATCGCGGCTGAAGGTGATGTCCTTCGGCGCGTAAGCGGTCGGGATCAGGCCGATGACGGTGTTGGCGTCCGGGCCGGTCAGCGGGATCACGGCGATGGAGTTTGAGCCGTCATTGACGGCATACAGTGTCTTCCCATCCGGCGCGATCGTTACCGAGAACGTCGCTGCGCCGGTGTATTGCGGGCCGGGCAGAATCCCATCCGGGGCGCGTGCATCGATCTTGCCGGTGATCCTGTTGCTCGCGGTGTCGATCGCCGCGACCTGGTCGGAATTGTCCTGCGCCACATACAGGGTCGACTGCGACGCGTTGAGCGTCATCTCGTTGCCGTTGCCGTCCAGCTTGATGCGGGTGATCAAATGGCCCGCGGTCGGCGAGGAGATATCGACGACCACGACCTCGCGGTCGCGGTTGGAGGAGACATAGGCGATGCCGTTGCCTTTGATGGCGACGCCCAACGGATATTCGCCGCCGGGAACGCCATTGGCGCCCTCGTTGTTGGCAAAGTAGGGCCGCAGGTCGTGCTCGTAGCGAACCTTTTTGGTCGCCGTGTCGACCACGCTGATCGAGTCATTGAAGTTGTTGGCCACCACCAGGGTGGTGCCATCGGCGGAGATCGCCAGGCCGCTCGCGATCGGCTCGACGCTCAGGCCGATGCCGGCCTTGCCATGCGTGGCGCTGTGGCCCAGCGCGATCTTCGCCGACTGCGACCAGGTGCCGCCGGACCGGGTATAGGCATAGACGGCGTCATCGTTGCCGCCCGCGGCATACAGGGTGCTGCCGTCCGGCGACCAGACCAGGCCGATATGGGCGTTGGTCTGCTTGATGACCTGCATCAGCTTCGGCGAGGTCTTGGCGCCGCCCCCGACGCTGTAAAGAAAGATGTACTGCGTCGAGTTCGCCGCGTCGACCGTGCCGGTCGAATCGTACAGAGTGTTCTGGCCGGCGGTGATGATCGCCAGCGTGGTGCCGTCCGGGCTGAGTTGGGACCGCACGGCCTCGCCGGCGACGAACTTCGGATAGGCGGGCAGGCCAGGGTTCAGATCCTGCTGCACCGCATTGGTCAGCTGCGCCGTCGGTGTCACATGCTGTCCGGTCGGCAGCTCGGGCACGCCGTTTTTGTCCTCATCGTGGCCGTCGTCGTCGGCCATCGCGACATGCGGCGCGACGAGCAACGTCGTTGCGAGCAGCCCATACTTCAGAAACTGGCTATATCGATACGCTGTCATAATCCGTTCCTTTTCCTTACAGGGCGGTCACGGTGGCACGTCGCCGCTTCATCTTTTCCTGCCTTGCGGTTTGCTCATGCCCCACCGCGCTAAAGCGATCTTTGTTAAAACGATGTCATTTCGATGAAATTGCATCTACATGCGTTCGTCGGTCGGCAAAGGCTTGAACAGACGCGATTCCTCCCTGGATGGCATCGCCGCCGAGTATCACGGAAATGCGAGGTCAGACATTCGTTTCGCTTGTTCCGTTCCGGAGTCGATCTAACCCTGTGGTGGAGAGGCGTTCGACCTACTCTTGTATTTCTGAGTTCTGCACTGCATGAGCGGTTGTCGTTTCTGCTAAATCGCGGAGGACATCGAAAAAAGCATGTCCCGTCTCGGATCTATCGTGTAAAGTGTAATGATGAGATTAATCTCGGATCGGTTACGTTATCGTTCGCTCTTCGCAATCAGCCGCCGCAAGCCTCCTCAACCCAGATCAGCAGATGGAACAACTGATGGGCGTCGCCGGGCTGTGCCTGGGGATAATGTGCAGTTCCCACAGCGGTCAGCGCCGCCGCGTCCAACACGGGCATGCCACTGGATCGTGTGAGTTGTGCGCGCCCAACGATTGCGCCGTCACGATAATCGAAAGCAATGCCAGCTTTTCCCGACTGCCCCATCATCCGCGCTGCGGGAGGACATTGAACCGCGGCCTGCACCGCGCTGCGGATGCGGTCAGTCAATTGCGGGCTCACCTGATGATCTTCGGGTGCGCCTGTCGGGGCGGTGGGCGACTCCGGCATCGCTGGGGCAGCGGCGGTCAACCTGGAACTGGCGGTTACAAGCCGGGTCTTGCCGCGGGACGAAGGTGGCGATGACCAGACGGGGCGATGCGGCGAGCCAGAGTGTCCCGCGGCGGTCATCCCCGGGGGCGGCGCTGTTGTGAGCTTGGCAGCAGACGTCACGTCCTCGCCGGCGATGACGGGTTGAGCAGATGCATCAGGGATCGGGGATCGCTCGGCCGTGCGAGGTGGTTCGGTCGCTTGGGTGTTCGGCGCAGGCATCGGCGGGGGTGGTTCCGTTGTCGGCTCCGACTTATCCATGGAGATTCCTGGATCGGAAGGTTTGGTATCCGCCGCCTCCGTCACCGGGGGGGCGGGCGATGGTCCTTGATCGGGCACTACCGGCGAGACAGCGGGGGCCGTGACCATTTCTATCGTTGCGGATACCGGGCGGTTCACCGGCGAATGAACACGCTCGGACAACCCCGCAACGATCAAGCCATGAATGATAATGGCACTTATAACCAATTTCGGACGCCCGGTGACCCCTGCCGGCGCGAGCGACAGAACCGTCATTGGAGCACCTGGCTGAATGAATTTCGTCGATACGGTGCGTGATTGGTGCATTCTCGGGTGGACTCGCCACTCCAGGACAGCGGGAGGGCGCTTACGTTCCGATATCCCATCCATAATGGACTGTTCCACCTCAGCGAAAATTGCCGCGGCTGATCCCTTTTCGACCTGCGGGGCGATACCCTCGCCGCCGCGTTTCCTCCTGCTGCCGCCTAACCGAGCCACGACTTGGTGCAGTGATTTGGCTTTTAGCGGAACCCGGGCCTCGCGATAGGTCCTGTCAGCAGTTTCTGGAAATTGTCATGACTCCGACTGATTTCAGACGCAGATCTTTCATCATCCGGAGGGGTTGCAAATGGAACGTTCGGGTACCCGACAAAGGCGCGATGTCGAAGCACCAAGGTATTTTCCGCTTATCGACCCAACAGCCGGGGGGGCGATTGATTGATAAGCGGGAAGATAGTTCCGGTCGGTTTGGCGGCTTGGATACACTGCTTCTGCGGAGGGCCGGAATTCCCGTTTCGTCGAACGCGGCCCGCGCGTCTGAGCGGGACGGTGTACTGTCATAAGGGATGATGCGGAACTTGAGACATTCGCAAGCCAAAACCCTCAAACGGGCCATGTACGGGCGAGCCGGTATCGAGTTGCTCCGTACCCGGATGATGCCGCTTCATGAGCCGGACCCGATATGTAGCCTCGCGATTCTACCAACCGAGAGTTCGCTCAACCTGACGGTGCCCGTCCGGTTGTCGCGTTGCCGATGCCGGTATAGCGATGGCCACGCGGCCTTGTCGACCGTCTTCGCCAACTCGCGCCAGCCTGCCAAAGATCAGGGCGCTCCGCAACACCAAACAGGCGCGCCTGGTTACTGACGCGCCTGTCCGGTCAGTCGAGCCAACGACTGGCCCGTGGGCGGAACCACAGCCGGCACAAGTAGTGTAACGCCCATTTCGTTACGGGATTATTGCAGATACGTCGTTCCGCCTGGACATTAGGGGTTGTTGGCCGCCAGAAGCCCTTGTTGCGGCCGGTCGCGCTTCCGGTTGGGACATTCTCCAAGCATGCGCGGAGAACGTCCGTAGCCTCGATGTGCATTCCGTCGCAGTCACTCTCGCGAGAGTCACTTGGCTGTTGGCGCTTGGAGATGGTATCCGCCTGTCCAGTCTGACCTCACTGAGGCTTGGTCAAAGCTGGCACTCCGCTCGTTGAACTGCTTGCCGCAGGCGCGACAGCGAAACCGGCGGTAGCCGTGAACGGTGCGCTCGCTGTGTTCCGAAACGGCTGCTGAGCCGCAACCAATACATCCCATCTATCCGGCCTCCCTGGCCGCGGCCGTCTACCCAGCCCGGACCCAACTTAACAGGGCCCGTGGCGCGAGCGCTGACGGAACTCATCCCCGGCCTTGACAAGGTTGATTGCCATGCCCGAGCCCATGCTTCCCAAACCGATAAAGTCTGCCCGCATCGCTGCCGCTCCTTCGTTCTGTGTAAATAATGTCACGTCTGGACAGGTAAGGAAGCAAGCACCTTGTCCAGGGTGATCGGATAATTTCGGATACGGGCACCGCAGGCGTTGTGGATCGCATTGGCAAGCGACGCGCCTGCGCCGCAAATGCCTAACTCGCCGATGCCCTTGCTTTTCAGCGGATTGGCCGCGTTGTCGAGCTCCGGAAGAAAAACCGCGTCCACATCAGGAACATCGGCATGGACGGGGACGTGGTATTCGGCAAGGTCGTGATTGACGAAGTAGCCGAAACGAGGGTCCAGAACCATTGCTTCCGTCAACGCCGCTCCGACACCGAAGATCATGCCACCGATGGCTTGAGACCGAGCGGTCTTTTCGTTCAAGACACGACCTGCGGTGAAAACGCCTAGCATGCGGCGGAGGCGGATCTCGCCGGTATCCGCGTCCACGCCGACCTCGGCGAACTGTGCGCCGTAGGATTGCTGGGAGAAGTTCTTGAGCGTGGCGCCCGGCTGGATCTCGCCGTCGGCTTCGAGCCCCGCATTGCCCACGAGATCCGTCAGTGGCCTCGACTGGCCGGCGGCTTCCAGACGGCCGTTGGCGAAGTTTGCCGTGGCCGGATCGATACGGGCAACCTGCGCCAACTTCGCGCGCAG
>JAQGHW010000138.1 GCA_028291505.1 Rhodopila sp.
GCAAGATCCGGGCGCTGTAGAGGTGCACCAGGGTTTCCAGCCACTCGGCCAACCGATTGGCTTTCCGGAAAGCCCCCTCGCGCCGCGACTTGGCGATGCCGTCCTCGATCTCGGCGACGGTGATGACTGAAAGAAACAGACGCTCGCTATTCCGGTCCATCCAGTCCGCCAAATCCGGCAGCGGCCTGCTTTTGGTGGGCGCGCCGGCCGAAAGGACGTTGGTGTCGACCAGATACACCGACCTTAAAGGTCCGCGTTTCGTAGCGAACCGGCGTCCCGATCTGGCAAATCACCCGGTTCAAGCGGGGCCGCCATCAGCAGGCGTCCGAACGATGGCACGCGCGACAGTCGTTCCCATTCCTCGAAGCTCAGCACGACAGCTTCCCGCCGGCCGTGCCGGGTGATGACAGATGGAGTCCCTTTGCGCGCGTTGTCGATGACTTTGGAGAGCGATGCCTTGGCGTCGCGAAGCTGAATTTCGAACATCGGGACACCTGTGACTACTGTAGTCACAGTAGGGTCGCCGAGAGTTGTCTGCAAGCCGGTGCCGACATCAAATCGGGCAGATCCCTCCGGCGCACTCCAAATGCACCAGATCCAGGCCTTCCGCCGTCTCCCCGCGATCGATCCCCGCCACGATCGCGTCGAAAGCTGCCGCCGAGACCTCTTCCTCGGGCAGATACTCGTACCCCAGTTCATGGTCCGGCCGGCTGGGCAGCACCGCGCAGCAGCGCACCAGGGGTTGTTGTTCCCGCACGATCGCCCGGAACGACTCCAAATCATACCGGTCGGTGAAAATCTTCAGCGTGTAGCTGACCTGATTGCCCTGTTCCACACCGATCCAGTGCTGCTCGAGCAGTCGCAACCAGCGGTATTGATCCTCCGGCGAGGCCTCCCCCGCGGTTACGCTGCGTTCGGCCAATCCCAGGCGCAGCAGCAGCGGCACCGTCGGGAAACCCACCACCGTCATCCCGGGGAACGTCTTCAGCGTCCGCATCGGATAGCCGCGGCCGGCGTACTCCGCCAGCAGCGGATCAGACCCGGCGGCCCATTCCCCGGTCGCGTCATCGCGCACGCCTTTGAACTGCACCCAGCGCAGATATTGCCGCCTGGCGGGCAGGTGCGCGCCCTCGGTGAGGCCGAACAGCTTGCTGGTCGTCCCCGCCGGCTTCACGGTGGTCACCGTCGTCGGGTGCACCCGCCCGAGTTCGTCCGCATACGCACCGGCCTCCTGCTTTGCCGCCGCCGACAGCCGCGCCAGCATCGCCCAGAACGGGGCGGACCGTGCCTCATCCAGCAGATCGTTGAAATCGAAGCCGAAGCGCAGCCAGGCCCATTCGTGCAGCCCGGTCGGGCCGATGCCCATTCGGTTGGTGCGCGCGACCTCCTGCGCATACAGCGCGTCCATGCCGTTGGCGCGCATCAGGAAGCGCACGCCGAGCCGGACCGAGTCCTCGACCCGAGCGTCCCACAATGCGGCCAGGTCGTCGGCAGCCTGGCCGGGCGCAACCTGGTCCAGCGGCACCGGGCAGGCGAGCAGTGGGGCGAAATCGGCGATCACGCAGTAGCCGCCGGTGACGTGCAAAGCGATTTCCCCGCACGGGTTCGTCGTGACGGGAAAGCGTGAGGAGGCGGCGCGACGGGATACCTCGGCCAGCAGGCCGGCGGCTTCGTCGACCTGGTAGCGACTGCTGCGAAAGTCGCGGCCGTCCTCATGCACCGGTTTGTCCCAGGCGGTGCCGGTGCGGTGGTCCTCCAGCGCGTCGCCGTTGATGAAGCCGGGCTCGCCGTTGATCCAGGCGCAGCGCGTGGCTTCCGCGAACACCGCCTGCGCGTGCACGGTCAGCGGATCGGAGTCGCCGGCACGGACACGTTGCCAGAACTCGGCGTCCACCATCACCGAGTGGTTGGCGGTCCACAGTCCGCCGTCCGACTTGATGCGGATGAAGCGCAGGATGCCGGGGTCGCGCCAGGATTTGGTGGCCATCCTGGCGGCACGGCGGGCGCCACCGACCTGGACCTCGACGGACAAATGGTGGTCGATCAGCAGCGCCTGTTCCCACGGTTCCATGGTCGCGGCCTGTTCGATGACGTGGCGACGGATGTTGAGGAATGCCCGCAGCAGCGACACGGGACCGGAGGCGGGGCGGCCCTGCATGCCGCGGATGGGCGAGCCGGCGCGGCGGATGTCGGACAGGTCCAGCAGCAGCGTCAGGTCACGCTGGCGGCGGAAGGTCATGGCTTCGAGCAGTTCGACCGCCTTGGCCCACCCCTCGCGACTGTCGGCGACGCGATTGTAGGTGGTGCCGTTTGGCAGCGAACCCAGGTCGCGCACGAGATGATCCGCGAGGAAGGCCTCGACCACGCCGATATCGTCGGTCGTGGCGTCCCAGGGCAGCAGGCCGAGGTCCACGCCCAGGCGGCACAACGCTTCGGAACTGTGCGGGTAGTCGGGGTGGTCCGGTGACAAATACAGGAGCAGGGTGGGAGCGTTAGACCAATCTATCGCGCTGAGTTCATCGTCGTAGCTTCGGCCGACACCGGAGCCGTTCAGCAAGAGGTAGAACTTCGCGAACGACGCGATGGCGGTCGCGCAGTTGGTAAATACCTCCATGTTCCGCTCGGGCTGGCTGGCGTCGCCGTGCTGGAGATGCCGGCCGGAGGTCAGCAGTGCGCCGGTGGCAATGGCGTTGCGCAGGCGGGCCTGCTCCTTGCGTTCGGCGTCGGTCAGTGCTCGGCCGAGGATCGCCATGTTGCCGGCGGCGACCCGATCGGCGACGCGGCCGAAGCACTCGGCGTCATCGGGGCGGAAAACGGTGCGGCGGGCGACGGCGATTCCCATGCCGGGGTCGAGCAGCCGAGCGGGCAGGGCGGCGTCGCCGAAATGGGCACCGGGAACCGGGAGATGTCGGGTGAAATGGGCCGTGAAACCGTCCATCGAATTCTCTCTGGTCGCTGAGGTTCCCTATATATAGGGATGGTGACCGACATGGAACACTAAATGCGGGGCAATATCACGCGGGGCAGGATTGTGTTTTGTGCCGCTTCGCTAAAGCATGATCACGCTGAGCGGCCAGCGTTTCGTTGGCGTCAGCCAAGCTGACGAAACGCAATCGGAACGTTCAAAGCGTGTTGAATTCCGCGACACCTGTTCCAGCACGTGCGGCGACAGTTGGCCCCGACATGCCCAATCATGATAACGGAGAAGACGGAAATTTCTTCGTTCTCGGTATAATTAACTAAATCTAAAGGATTCAGGTCCACTATATTTGCTTTATCTAAGGACGAAACTGTATGTTTCGGTACGCCCTCGGTTTATCGCGGCTGGACGCGCGTGTTGACCGGCCGGAATCGAGAGCGACAGGAATCCTCGCTTGAAAGCCGGGCAGGGGGGGCCGGGTTGGCCCACCGCACCGTCAGTTATTGATCGACGGCTGTCGTGGCGTCCATTCAGCGTATCATGGAGGCTCCCAGTCCTGGCCTTGTCAGCCTGTCTGGCGACAGTTGTCTGGCGTGGAGCATATGCGCAGACCATCACCAGCCTCGCGAATACCGGTCGAGCCGCACAGTTCGTCTTTGACGGGCTGACATTCTCGGTCAGCGGCTGTACCGCCGCGTTGTGCGCCGATGTCGAACTGGAAGCCGTTTCCTCGATCGGCGGCGCGACGATTGAAGTTCTCGGGAACGGCCGCGGCTCGAATGGGTCCAACATCTTCGTCGACGCGAACGGATCTGGCACCGACTTGCTAGCCTTTACCCTGACCGTCTCGGGATTGGGAAAAACCAGGATCTCCTCGGTCACTACCGCGGTGAGTGGCAGTTACCCAAACGGCGGCGGCCACGATATCGGCTCTTACCTCGCCATTTCCGGACCCGGCACTTGCAGGACAACTGGCGGGTTCGACCTCGGCACCGGATGTGCCCCATTGGCGATGGGCGGAAACCCCGCATCGACAACGTTCGGACCCGTATCAAATCTTTCGATCAGCTACAATCTCGCCGCGGGTGCCATGGCCGGACAGACGATCATTCTCTCAAATGCGACGCAAATCTTCAGTCCCGCGCCGGAGCCCTCCGCCATCACGTTGATGGTGACCGGGACGGCTGGATTGGCGGTGGCGCTGGTGTGGCGCAAGCGGCGGCGTCGACTGAGCGCCGGATTCTGGCTCCGCGACCACATCGCAGGACAGACAACCGCCCAGCCGCCTACCGCCCGGTCAGCAGCCGCTCCATCAACTGCTTCACCGTCGGAATGAAACCGTTTGAGTAGAACGGGTCCTTCCCGAACCGGTAAGCGTTGTGCCCGCTGAACATCAGGTTCCGCTCCACAGCCGCCGGCTCGTCGCTTTGATGCGCGATGTCCTGCAGCGTCTTCTGGATGCAGAAGCTGCGCGGATCGGCCTTCTTGCCGTTGGTGTAGTCCGGCTCATGCTGTGCCCAGTTGGAGAAGCGGCAGGTACTCAGGCAGCCCATGCAGCCGGTCTGGTCCTCCAGGATCTCCCGTGCCTTCTCCGGGGTGACGAAGACCAGCGTCGAGTCCGGGGTGCGCAATGCCTCGGTGAAGCCGTGCCGTTCCCAGGCGATCGCCTGTTCGCGGTCACCGATGGTCAGATAGACGATCCGCTTGCGCGGGCCGACACCGTATTCCGCGACATGCTCGCCGATGGTCTCGGTGGTGAAGGCCACTTGGCGATCGCTGCGTTCGCGTAGTTCGGTGATGAACCCGTTGTTCACCGCGCTCGAATAAAACCCTGTCGGGCTGAACCGGTTGAGGAAAACATCGCCCTCCTTCAACGTCAGCAGTCGCTGCTTCCAGGCGTCACCGATCGGACTTTCCTTGGTGAGAAGAGGACGTGTGCCGAACTGGAAGGCAATGGGACCCAGTTCGGGGTTGTCGATCCAGTTCTCCCACTCCTCCAGGCACCAGACGCCGCCGGCCATGATGATCGGGGTCTCGTGCAGGCCGAAGTCGCGCATCACCTTCCGAAGCGCCATGACGCGGGGGAATGGGTCTTCGGGGCGCAGCGGGTCCTCGCCGTTCGACAAACCGTTGTGGCCGCCGGCGAGCCAAGGGTCTTCGTAGACCACGCCACCGAGCAATTCGGCGGTTTTGGAGTAAGCGCGCTTCCACAGAGCGTTGAATGCCCGGGCGGAGGAAATGATCGGGTAGTAATAGACATTGAACCGAGCCGCGATGTCGGACAGGCGATAGGGCATGCCGGCGCCGCTGGTGATGCCGTTGATGATGCCGCGGGCCTGCTCCAGCACATCGGTGATGATGCGTTCGGCGCCGCCCATTTCCCACAGGATGTTGGCGTGGATGCGGCCCCTGCCGCCAGTCACCTCCCAGGCTCGGCGCGCCTGTGTCAAAGCGCCCTGGACTGCGTAGGTGATCAGTTCTTCGTGGCGCTCGCGCCGGGTGCGGCCGTGATAGACCTGCGGGATCGCTCGGCCGTTCAGGTCGAAGCTGTCTGCATTGACCGCGCTGAACGTCCCGACGCCGCCGGCCAGCGCCCAGTTTCCGGCGGAAAGTCCGTTCGAGATGGAGACGCCCTTGCCGCCCTCCACCAGGGGAAGGACGTCAACTCCGCCCATTCGTATCGGGTTGATTGTTCGCATGGTTTTTTCAGATCGGTTTGGCGAAATCGCCAAGTTGCACGGACTCGAACGGCACTTCGGTTTCGGGGGCGATTTCTTCTTCAATGACGCCTGATGGCGCACCGGCCCGGGACAACAAATTCGTCGCCCAACTTTGCTCGCGAATAATGCGTTTGGCCGGTCGGGTTCGGCGTCGCTCTGTACTACGAATCGTCGCCATCTTCTCCTGCACGTGCACGACCTCACCACGACCACGAACAAGTTCCAATGTTCCGAGATCCTCGCCCGTTTCAGGATCGTTGATGTGCGGGCCGGTACCAAAGATCAGGTAACGGTCACCCAGTTTCAAACCATGACTAGCACCGCGGTTCACCACGACTTCCAGAGGCTCGCGCGTATAACCAGGATCGACGATAAGGACGACCCTCGCCACCCTGGTTTCAGCCTTCACATCACTCATCGATCCGAACCTCTATTCCGGCAGCGTTGAAATCAATCGATGGTTTGATAACGACGCGGCTCAGGACAGCCATGTCGCCGCCTCGGATACGCTCCCAAAGCACCGCATGGTTCCGATCTTCACGCAAGACCCGGACCTGGATCAAGCCGCTCTCCTGACTGTTGATAACCTGCCCAACCCCGATTGCCTGCTCCAAAATCTCAGCGCTGTCAGCCGAGAGGTGGTCTTCATGATAAACCGTGACGAGTATGTTAACACCGAACTGTCTCGATCGGCCCATAACCAGGGTCAGCCGCTGCCTCTCGTTCGCCGGCACCAGCGCTCTGATCGCCCTTGGAGCATCGGGCCGGACCAACTGGCGGGCGGCCATCACCATGTTTCCAGCCGTCAGCAACAGCGTCAGAATACCTAAGCTCGCTACAGCAACCCAGATTAAACTGACCTGGACCGCTTTATCCGGCACATACAGGGGACCCAGAATGGCAAGGACGAGGCCGGCACCAGCTAAAACTGGGCCGGACACCGCCTTGAATGACGTCCATACGTCCTGCCAAAGGCGTCTCACCCCGCATAAGACCTAGTCGCCGAGCGTCGGTTGATCGGTTCCTTCATGCACCGGTTCGCGATCCCGGCGCGGACGGTCGCCACGGAAACCGCCGCGATCCCCCCGCTCTTCGCGTTCCGGACGATCACCGCGCTCCGGGCCCCGGCTCGGTTTGGCGCCGACCTGATCCGTGATATCGGCCCCGGTCGCCTGATCGACCACCCGCATCGACAGCTTCACCTTGCCGCGCTCGTC
>JAQGHW010000144.1 GCA_028291505.1 Rhodopila sp.
CACGCCTACCTCCGGAGCGCCCAGCCGCCCGTGGAAGGCACAACCGTCCAGCCGCCCCACGAGGTGACAATCGCCTTCACCGAGGCCGTTGAGCCGCGGTTCAGCACCATCGTGGTCACCAATGCCGCCGCACAGCGCGTGGACGTCGGTGGGCCGCATATCGTCGGTGGGCACGCCGATCGCCTCGCCGTGGGGCTGCAAGCCCTACCACCGGGGATCTATACCGTTGTGTGGCATGCGACCTCGGTCGACACGCACCAGACCGATGGCAGCTTTCATTTCACAGTTGCCCCTCCCGATGCGTCAGGCATCAGCGCCGAGCATGTCTGGGCCCGCGCGACCGCTGGCACCACGTCGACCGCCGCCGTTTATCTCACCGTGACCGACAACGGTCAGCCGGACCGCCTGGCCGGTCTGAGTACGCCGGTTGCTGCCACTGCAGAACTGCACGAAACGATCCACGACGGCGATGTCATGAAGATGCGCCCGGTGGCGGGGATTGCACTTGAACCGGCCAAGCCGGTGACCTTTTCGCCGGGAGGCTACCACGTGATGCTGACGGGGCTGAAAAAGCCGTTGAAAGCCGGCGACAGTTTTCCGCTCACGCTGACTTTCGAGCATGCTCAACCGATTACGGTGGCGGTTGAGGCCGCCGGTGCAGCCGCAATGGGCCATGACCACGGCACGATGAACGGCTTGCATGACCAGATGGGCCACGCGCCATGATGGCAACAGCAGACCGGCTCGGGCAGCCACCCGAGCCGGTCCTCGTTGCTGCCGATCACGCCGCGCGGCATTGGGACTGGCAGGCTTCGGGAGTCATGCCGATCGGCAGCGACGCCCACCGTGATGCGGTTTGTCGCATGTTTCGCGACACCTTCAACCCATATCGCCCGTCGATCATTGATTGGCCCACGCTGTCACCTGATGCGCTGGCACGACTGACGGGCCTGCCGATCTGGGACATTGCGGTGCAAACAGAGGGCAAGGCCCGACTGCGCATGCTCGCCTATGGACGAAGTCTCACTGATCCTGCCTGGCGAGAGGCCATTGTGTGCAATGCCTGGGAAGAGGGCCGACACAAGGAGGTCCTGTCCAACCTCATCGCCGCATACGGGATCCGGCTGGCGCCGGAACCCGCTTACCTTGAGCCGCGTGATCCCGAGTGGGCCTATCTGGTTACGGGATTCTCAGAGTGTGTGGACAGTTTCTTCGCATTCGGCCTGTTCGAAGTTGCGAAGCAATCAGGGTTCTTCCCGCCGGAACTGGTCGACACGTTCGAACCGGTCATCCAGGAAGAGGCGCGGCACATTCTGTTGTTCGCCAACTGGCTGGCTTGGCACCGTCGTCGCTTGCCGCTGTGGCGGCGGCCGTGGTTCGAGCTGCGGGTTGCCGCGGTTTGGGTCTTCCTCGCCTGGGAGCGCATCGGCATCGCGCGTGGCATGGATGCCGGCGACGGCAAGCCGGCGGATAACAACTTCACATTGACTGGCAGCAAGTCGGTGAGTGATGTCGACATCAGCCCGGCGTCGCTCATGGCGGTGTGTCTGGCGGAGAATGAGCGGCGCTTTGCCGGCTACGACAGCCGATTGCGGCGTCCCACCACGACGCCAGCGATTGCGCGGCTGTTCTGCCGCTTCACCCGGAAGCGATACTGCAAGACCCCGGGAGATGCCCAATGCCGGCAGTTTCTGAAAACGCACGAACTCTATGATCCGGCGGCGCTGCCCTGGCCGCAGCTCGACGACGCACAGCTCGGCCGCCTGCGCTCCGTGCCGTTCTGGCAGGAGGTCTATCACACTGAGCGTCGTGCCGGCGCGATCGTCGCCGCCTTCACGCCCATGGTGCAGGATCCACTGGTGCGTGAGGCGGTCGCGTTGCAGGGCGTGGAGGAGACGCGGCACGCCGGGCTGATCCGCGTGATGATCGATCGCTATGGATTGGAGGCCACCGAGCAGCCGATCGAACAATTTCCGCCCAACCTGGAGACAGCGTTCATCGATTTCGGGTTTGGCGAATGCATGGATAGCTTTCTAGGCTTCGGCGCTTTCAAGACCGCTCGCCAATCAGAGTTCTTACCCGAGGGCATGTTCGAGATCTTCGATGTGCTCATGCATGAGGAGACGCGCATATCGTCTTCTTCATCAACTATATGGCGTGGCGAGAGGTGCGGCGGGGGCGAGGCGCCGCACCTCTGCGAGCCCTGACCTCAGCTTGGTACTATGGCCGCGCGCTCAGCCGCCTGCTCGGCATGGTTCGCCGCGGTCAGGACGCGAACGATGGCAAGGATTTTGCGATTACTGAAGCCAATATGTTCCTTGAAGGCTTCAGTTTCCGCCAATTCGTCGAGGAGTGCTATCGCGAGAATGCGCGCCGCATGAGCGTATTCGATCCTGCGCTGTTGCAGCCGCGATTGCTACCCGCGATCGCCGACATGGCCGCCTCGGGATTGCGCGTTTGGGAGCGCCGACGCCCACATCTGCGGAGGCGGACATGATCTCCACCCTCAAAAATGACCGACCGTCGCTCAGAAGATTGGCTCCCGACTGGTTGCGGGTTTCTACGAGCCGTCGAATATGCCTGAAACCCACCGCAGAGCTGGATTTTCCGCCGCTGTCTCGGGATAGGTTAGGTCACGTCACGCTTCGAGAAACTTCTCAGCCGCCAGGCCAAGGACTTGACGGTGAGTAGGAAGTCCAACGCGGTCATATGATGGCAGGATCGGATGCGCGCGAAGCCACGACGCCAAGCATTTCATGTCTCTGCGA
>JAQGHW010000352.1 GCA_028291505.1 Rhodopila sp.
CAGTGAGCCGATGTATGGCGTGCAAAGTGCCGCCGTGCTGATCGCGGCGTTGCCGACGCTGCTGATATACCTGCTTGGCGGCCGTTACTTCCTGCGCGGTCTGACGGCGGGCGCAGTGAAATGAAGGAAGCACAATGGCCGCGCTGAGCATCCGTGGCGTGTCGAAGCGATACGGTGCGCTAGACGTTCTGAAAAGCATCGACCTGGAGATCGAGAGTGGCGAATTCGCCGTGCTGGTCGGTCCGTCCGGATGCGGCAAGTCGACGCTGCTCAACATCGTCGCCGGGCTTGAAACCCCAACCGGCGGCACGATCGAGATCGGGGGACGCGTGGTGGACGGCGTGGCGCCGAAGGATCGCGACATCGCCATGGTGTTCCAATCCTACGCGCTGTATCCGTCCATGACGGTCCGGCAGAACATCACGTTCGGGATGGAATGCCGCGGCGTAGCGAAGCGGCAGCGAAATGAAGCCGCGGAGCGCGTCGCTCGGCAGTTGCAGATCGAGCCGTTGCTGGATCGCCGGCCATCGCAGCTTTCCGGCGGACAGCGCCAGCGGGTGGCGATGGGCCGAGCGCTGGTGCGCGATCCGCTGCTGTTCCTGTTCGACGAGCCGCTGTCCAATCTCGATGCCAAGTTGCGTGTCGAGATGAGGATGGAGATCAAACTGCTGCACCAGCGCGTCGGCGCAACGATGGTCTACGTCACCCACGATCAGATCGAGGCCATGACGATGGCAACCAGGATTGCCGTCATGTACCAGGGCGAGGTCCAGCAATTCGCTGACCCCGACACGGTGTATCGCCGCCCCGCGAACCTGTTCGTCGCCGGTTTCATGGGGTCGCCGCCGATGAACACGATGCCGGCGCGACTAACCGCGGAAGGGAACGCGCCATTGGCGATCATCGGCGCGGGACGACCCGACGAGCTGCGCGTGAAGCTGCCCGCATGCGATGCCGCCGCCGCATTCCGCGACTCGGAGATCGTGCTGGGCATCCGGCCTGAATGCATCGCCGAGGCCGGCCGTCGCTTCGGTTCGTCGCCCGACTCCGAACTGGCGTTCAGCGCCAACGTGGAAATGATCGAGCCCACCGGCGCCGAAACGATCGTGCTGCTGCGTCTGGGCGGGTCGCCCGTTCTGGCGCGGGTCGCCGCCGATGTCCGCCCGCCGCTTGGTCTGCCCGCCGCATTCGTTCTTGACACTAATCGCATTTGCCTGTTCGACTCCAAGACGCAACGGCTGATCGCATGACCGAAGGACCCGATCCGACAATGAACAACGATCCCGTTACATCGCCAATGAAACTGTTTGACCTGACCGGTCGTACCGCGCTGGTCACCGGCGCGCGCCGTGGTATCGGCCGAGCGATTGCCGAGGCTCTCGCGGCGCAAGGCGCCCATGTCGCGATCCACCACGCCGGCGGCGAGGACGAGCAGTGTGATGCTGACACGGTCGTTTCGGACATAACCCGCGGTGGCGGCAAGGCCGTTGCGTTTGCCGCCGACTTCGCCCCGCCCGGTTCGGGCAAACGGCTGGCCGCCACGGTCGTCGACCAGATGGGGAAAGTCGATATCCTGGTGCTGAACGCATCGATCGAGTTGCTCGAGGGCTACGAGACCATATCGACGGAACGCTTCGATCGCCAGATCGCCATCAACCTGCGCGCGCCGCTTGAACTGTTGCAGGCTTTGCTTCCGGCGATGGCGAAGCGCGGTTGGGGCCGCATCGTGGCGATCGGCAGTATCCAGCAGCTTCGGCCACATCCGGAAATGCTGGTCTATGCCGGAACGAAGTCGGCGCAGTACAATTGGGTCCGCAGCCTCGCGCGCCAGGTCGGGCGCACTGGCGTTACGGTCAACAACCTCGCACCCGGTGCGATATGGACCGCGCGCAACGATGACCGGTTTTCCGACGCCGCCCACCGGCATCAGTTGGAGCAGCGGGTTCCGGCCGGCCGGGTCGGCGCGCCCGTGGATCTGGTCGGCGCGGCGCTGCTGCTTTGCTCCGACGCCGGCAGCTACATCAACGGGGCCGACCTTCATGTCGACGGAGGTTTAGGACTGACCTAAAGCACCCCAACCTGTATCGGCGAAACCGGTATCTACCAGCTATATCGCGTCCGACAACACCGAAGGCGGCCGGGTCGCGGCGCGATCGCTGGCAACCGCGATCGGTGACAAGGGCTAGGTATTCATCAACAATACCCGTCCCGGCGTCTCTACGCCTGACCAGCGGGAGGCCGGCTTTCGCGAAGAAATGAAGTGCATCCCGGATGGTGCTGGCGGCGACAGCGTAACCAATATGATGAAGGCGGAACGACCGGTCGCGTCGGCATCTGCTGAGGAGCGTGTTGGTTGACTGTGGGGGCAAGCCGTTTCATGCTATCCTCGACTCAATGCATTCAGGAAGGATCGACCCATGTCAGCCGCGACGCAAATAACCAGCCTACGAGATACGAAGCATGGTTTCTCGCCACAAGAATGGGAAGCTCGGCTGGATCTGGCCGCGGCCTATCGCCTGGGGGCCCGCTTTGGCTGGCACGACATGCTGGGAAATCATTTCTCGCTGCGCGTGCCCGGAACAACCGACCAATACCTGATCAATCCCCTGGGTCTGTTCTTCGAGGAAATCACCGCGTCTTCATTGGTGAAGCTCGACACCAAGGGGAACATCCTCAGCGACAGCCCGCATGGCATCAACAAGGCTGGGGAAGTCATTCACGGCGCGATCCTCGCCGCCCGACCGGACATCGCCTCGGTGATGCATTTGCACTCGTCTGCCGGCGCCGGCATTTCAGCGCAAAAGGATGGGCTGCTGCCGATTTCCCAGAACGCTTTGATACTGATGGATCGGATCCGCTACCACGACTACGAAGGCCCGGCGAGTGACGATGACGAACGCCGCCGACTGGTGCGCGACCTGGCCGATGGCAGCATCCTGATCCTGCGCAATCACGGCACACTGACCGCCGGCCGCACCATGGGCGAGGCTTTCGTGCTCCTTGGTCGCCTTGAACGTGCCGCCGAAATCCAATTGGCGGCGCAGGCGGGCTCGGGGATTCATTTCCCTTCCCAAGATGCGATCGACCGTACCAGCGCCATCGGCGGCAAGATGTATGGCGAAGGCAGCCGTTCCCCTGGCGCCCGGCTGGAATGGGCCGCTTTCCGCCGCAAGCTGGATCGCGAGGATCCGGGGTACGCGGCGTAGGGACTGTCAGGGTGCCCGCGGCAGAAGGCGGGCACGACCGGGAAGCAAGGTGATCTGATGACGGAGAAACAATCCCGCCGGGCGCATCTGGTTACCGGCGGCTTTCCGCCCGGATCGGCGGCCGGACATGATCACGACCATGCCCGTCTGCGACTGTTGGGATTGCTGGCCGAACAGAACGTTTCCGCCTCGGTTGGCAACGACTTCGCGGACATTGAGAAGTGGCTGCCCGTCAGCCGGCTGCTGATCACCTATGTGGCCGGTCCATACCCCGACGCCGCGCAGTGCCGCGCCATGCAGAAATGGCTGGAGGCGGGCGGTCACTGGCTGGGCCTGCACGGAACCAGCGGCGGCCGCGCGGAACGGGTGGAGGGCATGCGCCAGCGCCGCACCGTCAAAACCGAACATCATGCGCTGCTCGGGAGTTACTTCCTGACCCATCCTCCGCTTTGCAGATTCCGCGTCGACGTGTGCGATACCCATCACGCGCTGACACAAGGGATCGGCAGCTCGTTCGAGGTCGAGGACGAGCCGTATTTCATCGAGTTGCAGGATCCGGGTTCAACGCAAATACTGCTGACCGCGGATTATGGTCCGAACGCCGTGTCGCCCAGTATCGGAACCCTCTACGCCTCCGACACCTCGCTGCGGCCCGACGGCCGGACTCGCGTGCTTGGCTATACACGGCTGGTTGGTGAGGGCGGCGTGACTTATTTCGCCCTCGGCCATTGCCATAGCCCCGCGTCCCGTGTGGGGCGGCCGGATGATCCCAAGGACACGACGCCCCCGGTGTTTCGAGGCCCGTGGGACACTGACGCCTTTACTACGTTGTTACGCAACGCCATCGCCTGGGGAACTGCGTAGTCCGAAGCGCTCACCGCGGCGGCACGTCGCGCCACATTTTCGGCCGCGTGCGCACCGGGTCAAGCAGCGACCAGTCGCCTTGTTCCAACGTGTGCCCTTTGGGGAATGGCGGTCGCGGTTCCAGGCCCAGCGAACGCACCACGCGGTCGTCGCGGTAATAACATTGCAGGATGACCCGCGTCAGCGTTGCCAGCACCACGCCGCCTTGTGCCTGAAACGCCCCCGCCACCATGTCACGCCGCGTCTCGTCGAGATCGGCGAAAGCCTGGCCGGAGGACAAGGCGGCGAGCGCTCCCAGCGCCTGCCGCACACTGTCGAAGTCGCGGCCTATCGACGCGATGATGTCAGCAAAGATGGCCGCGTCGTCCGCGCCGGGCACGCCGAATTCCTCGCTCGCCGGAACCATCATGCCGGCGACGCAACGCAGATCACGAACTTCCGCCGGCGACAGGGTCATTTCTGGATCGTTCCGCATGTCTGCCTCAATCGAACAGGGTCGCGAGGCGCTGTTTGATGCTGTCGGCAATGTACAGCGCCAGCGCCTGGATGGTCGAGGTGGGATTCACGCCGCCGGACGTGACCCAGATGCTGCCGTCGACGATGAACAGGTTCTTCACATCGTGGCTGCGACCCCATTCATTTACCACGGAACGTTCCGGGTCGGTTCCCATACGGGCGGTACCCAGCAGGTGTCCGGGGCTGTTGAGGATGGTGCGCGACGTGTAATGGTTGGTGGCCCCCGCGGCAGTCAGGATCTCTGTCGCCCGTGCGATGCCATGTTCCATCATGCGCCTTGTATTCTCACTGATCGTGTAGTCGATCCTTGGCGCTGGAATGCCACTGCTGTCCTTCAACACCGGATCGAGCGTCACTCGGTTGTGCTCTTCGGGCAGGTCCTCGCAGGCAATCCCGATTTGCAGGCGCTTGTATAGCAAATCGCGATAGACCCGGTGATGATCCTTCCCCCACGGCAGAAGCCCGGCATCCGCGCTGGTGATAGCCTCGTTGACCACGCCGGTGCCGCGCGCGAACTGCAACGTGTAGCCGCGGACGAAATCACGCGTTGGATCGGTCTCGTAAAATTCCTTGCTCCATAACGTCAGCATGGGCGCGCGGTCGCCGTCCACTCTTTCGTCGATATAGCCGCGGACCTGCGGCCATGGATGCAGCATCAGGTTCTTGCCGACCAGACCGCTGGAATTAGCCAGTCCATCGGGAAATCGCGACGATGCCGAATTGAGCAGCAGACGTGGCGTGCCGATGCCGTTGCAGGCCAGGATGACCACCTCCGCTGGCTGAAATTGCTCGACTCCGTCGCCATCGTAGTAGATCGCGCCGGCGGCCATACCGTGTTCGTTCGTGGTGATTTCCCGCACCCGGCAGCGGGTACGCAGTTCCACCCCGGCGCGGATGGCATGCGGCCAGTACGTGATGTCGGTGCTCGCCTTTGCTCCCTGGGCGCACCCGGGTGTGCAATGACCCAGGTTGATGCATGGCGCCCGCCCGTCATACTCGGTCGTTGCGATCGTGGAATCCGACGGCCACCAGTGCCAGCCCAGCTTGTTCATCGCTTTGGCGTAACGGGTGCCAGTCTTGCCAAGCGGCAGCGGCGGCATTGGCGGCTGTCTGGGCGGGTAGGCTGGATCACCGGCCAGACCCGAAACACCCATCATGCGGTCGTTCTCCGTGAAGAACGGCTCCAGATCGGTATAGTCGATCGGCCAGTCGTCGGCGACGCCATCAAGCGAGCGAACCCGGAAATCCGACGGGTGCATGCGAGGAAAATGCGCCGTATAAAGGATCGTTCCGCCACCCACGCCATTGAAGTTGGCCACCTTCATCAGCGAGTTCTGGTCGTTGACCGGATAATCAGTCGGCCGTGCCCGCCGGTTCGGGCTGACGTCGAAATCGCTGAACCGCCGCGCCTCCCAATCCCGCCCGTTGCTCGGGAAATCCGACTGCTTCATCCAATCACCCTGTTCCAGGCACAGGATGCGCATCTTCGTTTCGGCCAGGCTCCAGGCCACCGCGGCGCCGGACGCCCCCGATCCGATAATCAACACATCCACCATTTCGTTCATACGGCGGCCCCTATCAGGCAAACTGTTCACGATGATGCCCTCGAACCGTCGAGCGGGCAATCGTTGGTGCCAGGGGTCACCGAAGACATCCGCGGCGTTGTTGCACGGATCAGCGGTTGGCGCTGTGGGGTCAGTTGGGACAGGAGGGCAAAACAGGATTTGCCGCGGATCATTCTGGCACAATCGATGTCGTCGGGGGCTGTCCGCACCAACAATCTTGTGCGGTTCCATGAGGTGTGGCGAACAACCGAGCCGGCGTTGCGACGATGCGTTTTGTGCTCTTTTTGCAATCCGATTGCGCTGAGGCAGTTGACAGCACGCCAAAATATGTGCCCCGTGGGATGAGAAAAATTGAGCGCGGCGCTGTCGGAAATCGCGCGTTGTGTTGGAGGGCTACCGCGTTGGGGGTCAACGTCCGGATCTTCTCTGGCAATCCGCCCACGGGATTGTGGCCGCGAGCGGGCGACGCCCATGTCGACTAGTCTGCACCCTGCGTCACCGCCGACGCGGGAAGGTCGACTGCGAGCGATTTCCTTCAAACCGTCGCAGGAACAGATCGTCCTTATCATTACGATTGTGTTGCTGGTTGTGTTTGGGGTCGCGCTTCCGGGTTTTGCCAGTGTCGCCAATCTGCTGAACCTGATGCGTAGCATCTCGATTCTGGGAATCCTCGGTCTCGGCATGGGCCTGATCGTCATCAGCCGCGGCATCGACCTCAGCGAAGTCGCAATCATGGCCGGTTCCTGGTCGGTTGCATTGATTGAGATCCAGAAGGGGGTCCCGATTTTTTGGGCGGCCCTGATCGCTGTCGCCATCGCGGTGTGCATTGGAGTCGCGAACGGCGTGATGGTTGCATTCGTGGAAGCGCCGGGATTGTTCGTGACGCTGGCTGCGGGCTTCGTCATCTACGGTATGGCATTCTGGTTCGCACCCGCCTGGGTTGTTTACGCGCCCAAGGACGCGCCAGGCCTGATGTTTCTGGGCGCCGGCCACATCTTTGGCATCCCGGTGCCGATCATCGTCTTTGCTGTCGCCGCCATTTCCATGCATCTGTTTCTTTCACGAACATCCACCGGGCGCTTCATCTACGGCCAGGGCGACAACCCTGAAGCGGCGCGGATGGCCGGCATCGCCCTGCGGCCGCTCATCGTTCTCGAATACGTGATCGTTGCTCTTGTGGCGTGGCTTGCCGGCCTCGTCTGGATCGGCACAACCGGCAGCATGCAGATGCAGATCACGCAAGGAACGATGGTGTTCGACGTCATCCTGGTCGTCGTGCTAGGCGGTATCAGCCTGGTCGGCGGCCGCGGCGGCGTATTCAGTGTGCTGGTCGGCTGCGCCCTGATCGGGACGCTGCTCGACGCGTTCACCATCATGGACATCAACAGCGAAGCACAGAACATCATCCGGGGCATTGTTCTGCTTTCCGCTATCATCCTCGACAACTGGCTGCATCCACGGGACGAGGAAACCGTGCGCCAAGGCGACTGATCATTCCGGGCAGCCCCAATCATGACAATACGGGAGAAAAATCATGGGTCACGTGCAACGGGCCACGGTCGTGGGTCTCGCTCTGATTTTTGCCGCGTCGCTTGCGGTGTCCCT
>JAQGHW010000183.1 GCA_028291505.1 Rhodopila sp.
GAGACCCGAACTGCAGGAATCCTTCCCCTGGGTGTGGCACCAGATGCAGTAGTTGACCTGGTCCAGCGCCTGCTGGGTGTTCATCCCGTGATCGGTCAGCGCGAAGCCCTCGCGATGCCGCCAGTCATGTTCGGGCAGGCGCAGCATGGTGACGCCGTCGCGCTGGATCGTCTCCACCGGCACCAGGTGCTGGGGATCGACGCGGTGGGGGATGCGGAACAGCGTGCCGCCGCGATGGCAGGCCTGTCCGGCGGGCGTCAGCGTGGCCCAGGCGGCGTAGCGCAGGGCTGCGTCCAGCGCCTCGGCATCGTTTTCCCAGGCGGTGACGTGCGTGGCGAAATTCCGCTCGGTCAGCGGCGCGCCGATCCGAGCTTCCAGTGTCGCTCGGAGGGCTGGACCATCGAAGCCGGAGGGATCGGGGTATTTCTTCACCGCCTGGCGCTGGACGAACAGTCGCTTGCAGGCGTGGATCGGGTCGAGGGCGAGGGTTTCCTGCATCAAGGCGCCGGTTTCCGCCTCGATGCCGAACAGGGTCGCCACGAAAGCGTCCAGATGGGGACCGAGTGCTACGACCAGGTCTGATTCGTCGCGGCTGGATAGCGCGTGCGGTGCGGCTCGGGCAGCCAGCAGACGTTGCTGCAGCGCGGCGTCCTGTCCGCCCAGGGTTTTCAGGAACTGCTGGTCCAGTCGGATCAGCCCCTCGCGGGTGGCGAGGTCGGCGAAGGTGAACCCGAGGCCGAGGCGCGAAGCGTCAGAAACAGTCACAGGATAAGACCACCATTCATGGAGCGCTGCGGATGCCACAGACCGCCGGGCTCAGGCAAGGTTGGGGCGGGGTGGAGGGGTTGGGGCGAAACTGGAGCAGCCTGGTAAGTGGAAATCTGCCTGACAGCCTGCAAGGCAAATGTAGGGATGGCGGGATGCCTCTGCCGGCCCCCACCCGGTAACCATCAGCGCCAGGCGCGGCTCAAAACTGCGTCCAGCGCCCTGATAATGCGGGTGTCTTCGCTAGCAAGCGACCCGACCGAGGGGCCAAGAACGTGATCTGGAACATGGGTGATCTGCAGTGGAGCGAGGACGACCTCTCTGTCGCCGATCATGAAATGAGGACCGACATCGCTGTCGGCGAGACCAAATTCCTCAGCTGCCACAAGCGGAACGACGACCCGTCGCGGTGCACTTCTGAAACGGTTGGACTGGACGACGACCACGAATGGGATCGCCCGATTGTTGCGGCCGGGATTTCGGTGGACGCTGAGCTGATCCGCCATCAGAGGGTGCCAAATTCATCGGCGAGCGAGCCGTGTTTCGCCACGAACGCGGCGTCGGCCGTTATATGGTCCTCGATCTGTCGCTGGAGGTCAGAATCCTTCGCCTCGGCTTCGGCGACAAATGCCGCCAACAGGGTTTCGACGGTTTCGGACAGGTTTGATGTCATTCCTCGCGCGCGGCGAATAAGGTCTTCGTTCAAGGTCATGTTTACCGGACGCTTGGGCGCTGTTCTATCGTAACCCATCTTCCACCTGCACAGACTTGCTTTGTCGATGCGCACGCTATGCACATGTTGGGCTGCGTCAAGCCCACGTGCATGGGTCTTGCAGCGGGCTTTACGACGGAGGCACTTCGGCCGGGACCAGCCATTCCAGCAGCTTGCCGACCAGGGCGGCCATCGTCAAAGGCTTGGTGATCTGATCGTCCATGCCGCTTTCCAGGCTGGCATTGCGGCTGCCCTCCATCGCGTGCGCGGTCAGAGCGATGATCGGTGTGCGCCGGCCCTGAAAGCCCTCAATCTGGCGAATGGCACGGGTGGCCTCGTAGCCGTCCATCTCCGGCATCTGGCAGTCCATCAGCACCAGGTCGAAGCGGTTCTCGCGGTAGGTCCCGACGGCCTCCAGCCCGTTGCGGGCCGGCGTCACACGGCAGCCCAGCGTCTCCAGCAGCGCCTGGGTCACCCGCATGTTGGCGGGATTGTCTTCCACCAGCAGGATCGACACCGTGTGCCGTCCGGCGCGTTCCAGCGCCTGCTGGAAATCGCGACCGGCCGGGGATCTGAAAGCCCGCGCGGCGGTGGCTTCCAGGATCGCCTCGGGTGATACCGCGGCGGGGGCCTCGGTCAGGGTTTTCACGTCCGGCACGGCAGCGTCCGCGCGGTGTTCCATCTGCGCCGTGAACCAGAAGGTCGAGCCCACGCCGACGGTGCTCTCCACGCCGATGTCGCCATCCATCATGTGGCAGAGCTGCCGAGCGATCGACAGACCGAGGCCGGTGCCGCCGTAGCGGCGGGTCATGGAGCTGTCCGCCTGGGTGAAGGCGTCGAAGATCATGTCCTGCTTGTTGGCGGGAATGCCGATGCCGGTGTCCGATACCTCGAAGCGCAGGCGCAGTGCGGTGCCGACTTTCCCTTGCACGGCGCAGCGCAACATGATGGTGCCTTCGGAGGTGAACTTCAGCGCGTTGCCGACCAGATTTGTCAGGATCTGCAACAGGCGGTGCCTGTCGCCCACCAGCATCAGGTTCAGCGTGTCGGGAACCGTGGTCAACAAGGTCAGCCCCTTGGATCGGGCCTGATCGGTGAACAGCACCCGGAAATCGTGGATCAGCGATGGCAGATGGAACGGCTCACGCAACAGTTCCACCCGCCCGACCTCGATGCGCGACAGGTCGAGGATATCGTCGATCAGCCGCAGCAGGGACTGGCTGGATTGGGTCGCGGTTTCCACATAGCGCCGCTGCGACGCCGACAGCTCGGTGAGTTGCATCAGTTCGATCATGCCGACCACGCCGTTCAACGGGGTGCGGATTTCGTGGCTCATGTTGGCGAGGAACTGGCTTTTGGCGGCGTTGGAGGTTTCCGCCTGCCGCAGCGCCTGCCTGGTCTCGGCCGCACGTTGGCGCAGGCCGTCCAGCATGGTGTTGAAAGCGGCACCCAGGCGGCGGATTTCGTATGGCACGAGGCCGCGGAATTCCGGCACCGAGACCTCATCGTTGCCCTTCAGCACCGCTTCGGCCGTCCTGCCGACGATACGCACCGGGCGTGCCAGGTAAAGTGCCAGCACCCAGGCCATCAACGCGGAGCCGCCGAACGACACCAGGGCGATTATCGTCGCCATCTCGTTCACCTGGTCCGCGCGGCGCCGCAGTTCGCCGATCGGCTGCGGCACCATGACGCCCCAGCCGGTCTCTGGCACCACCGCGTAGCCGGCGATCATGTTGCCGTTGAACGCGGGCGAGTAGAACTGGCCGACCCCGGTTTCGCCGCGCATCATCGCCGTTACCACCGGGATGCCGGAGATGTCGCGGGACGCCGCGACCCAGTCCTTGAACGGGTGGGCGATCACCTGCCCCTTGGCGTCCACCATGACGGCGTGGCCATGATCGCCGAACGCGATCGCCTGCTGGAGCGAGACGAGATAATTGGTGGTGACCACGCCAAGGCCGAGGCGGCCGGCGGGAAACTGCTTGACGAGGTAGAAGACCGGCAGGCCGGACGGGTCGTGATACAGGTTGCTGATCGCGATCTGGCCATGCGCGTTGGCGGCCAGCAACCGGAGGTCAGCCAGCAGCGGCGGGGGCAGGTCCCCGGATGCCTGGCTCGACAGGCCCGGCAGCGTGGTTTCCATCGTTCCGTCCGGCGCGATGATGCCGACCTGGATTACGTTGAGCGACATCAGCATGTCGGTCAGGCCGGCGACCGGATGACTGAGCGCGCCGCTTTCGAAAGCCAGTCCGAAGATCGCCTCGACGTCCTTGACGTAGCGCGACATGGTGGAGGTCAGGTTGCGGGCGACCAGCAGATGCCGTTCGCGGACGGAATCGAGTTCATTCTGGAAGGAGGTGTTCCCTTCCCACAAGGCCAGGACCGCGATCGGCACGCCGGCGATGATGGTAAAAGCGATGAACAGGAGATGGTGCAGGCGCAGGCCCACCTTGAACCGGCCGCCGAGCCGCGGGGACGGGACCACACGCGGGGAAGGGGTGTCGCTGGGACTGCTGGCTTGTTTGGCCAGGTCCAGGCCTTGGTCGGGGGGCATGATTCGTTCTCTGCGGTTAGTCGCTTTCACCAAGCGCGCTCTAAATTATATGCGCACGGCAAACCAATCGAGCAATAAATATCCTTTCGTATAATTCCTCTCCCGGAGGAAATTCAGCCCGGGAGCACGCGCCGCCGTTGCCGGAGGCCGGTCAGGGCCAGGAGCGCAACGATGCAGACCGCCAGGCTGGACGGTTCGGGCGCGTCCAACATGACGTCCGCTCCGATGGCATTGCCGATGGTCAGCGCGTCTTCGACCGAGAACGGCGTGTGGATGCCGCCGACGACGCGGCTGAATTCCGCGCCGTTTACGCCGCTGGAAGCGTCGGAGAAGCTGCCGAACGTCTCGGTGATCGGGCAGATCAGCGGGCTGCCGTTGCTGTCGATGCCGTTCGAGATCACCGCGCAGTCGGCCGGGTTGGATACCGAATAGACCACGTTGTTCAGGGTGCAGGACACCAGCAGATTGGTGGCTGGGTCGAATTGGGCGGTGCCGCCGTTGCAGTAATAATCGGACGTCGAGGAGAAGGCGATGTTGTCGGTGCCGAAGAAATCGGTCAGCACGGTGGCCGCAGCGCCGCTGAACGCCGGGTGGCCGGCGACGTAGTCCGGGTGGGGCGGCGTTGCGATCAGTGACGCCCAGGACGTGTCGCAGGTGGTGAAAAAGGTGCTCCAGGTGACGAGTCCGGCGGCGGTTCCGCCGGCGCCGCAGTTTTGGATCGCGGTGACCGGCCGCCACAGGTTTTGGGTGTATTTGATCCCCCAGGCGGCGATTCCGGCGTCGTTCTCAGCCTCACCCAGCAGCGCGGTCAGTTGGGCGCTTTGCAGCAGGCTGCTGTTCTGGCTCGTCATCACCGTGTCGGCGATCTGCAGCCAGTGGCCGGGCGGTTGTATCGTCGTGCCGGGGTCGTTCCAGAACAGCGCGGCGTTCGCCTGTGCGTTGGTTTCCTGCTGGTATCCGGCCGCGGCACAGGCTGTCTGGATGTTCGCCGGCAGGTTGCTGAGGCCGACGCTGGATCCCTGACATTCCGTCTGCAGCAGTGCTTGCTGATAGGCCTGGGAGTTGATGGCCGGCGGGCCGCTGACGGTGGCCCGGGCCGCCGCCAACTGGGTGGTGGTGATGCCGGTCGGCGTGGTGCCGCCCCAAGTGGGCATCATCTCCGGCCGGCCGCCTGTCGCGCTGGGCGGCACGTAGACACCGGGGGTGGTGCCGGAGCCGGTGGGTGCGTTGGGCAGCAGGCCGTGCTGGATCGCCGCGACCGCGCCGGAGGTGACCGGGTTGGTCGATGGCGCGTTGTCCACTGCCTTGGCCGCGGCGATGCCAAGATTATAGCCGAGGCAGGCGCTGGATGTGGACGAACCGCAGGAGCCGGGGCTTGCGAGCCCCAGACTGGTCAACTGGGTCGACAGGAACGACCGGAGTTCCGGAATGATGATGTTGTTCGCCAGGTTGACGTTGGAGTTGTTGGGCGTGGCGCTGCCGGTGACCGTGCTGATCGGGGTCTGCCAGGCGGGGTCGGTGAAGATGCTGGTGAGCGCGGTATAGGCGGCGGTGGCGGCGGCAACGTTGGCATTGGCGTTGGCGACCGATCCGCCGGTGTAGGCGAAGGATGAGAGGGTCGACCCGCTGGCCGCGTTGACCGCATCCGACATGGCCTGTCCGACCTGGGCTATTTCGCGCGCGACGTCGGGCGGCCCGGCGACGAGGTTGCCGGAGGTCTGCTGGGTAATCAGGAGGAATTCGTTATTCCAGTCCGTTACCGTGTTGTCGGCGTGGGCAGGGCGAAGGCCGGCCATACCGCAGAGCATGGTCACGACGATCAGCAACCGGGGAATCCGGAGGTGGCCGGCACGCGGCATCACTTTGATATGGTCGGAGCGAAGCATTCAATTCCCTGGGATACTCAGGACAGATCGTTATCGAAAATATATCCGTATCCAACTTGTTAAGCAATCAGAGATGCGCAATGTTTAAACTGGATTACCGATATGGCATTTTGTTCTATTCTTTAGCGGTAGGTCATAGTAGAAATTAATGCTTATTTTATAGATTTATCACGGGATGTTAATGCTGGCGTTACTTTCCTACCGGACTGGGTGCCTAGTATCGCGCATCATAGAAGCGCGATACGTCGGTTTTGGTTTGAAGTTGCCGATTCACGCGGCAAATCGTGGTCGCGTCGCGACTCACGCTTCTCTGCGATCGGGTACTAGCCTGGTATTTCTGGATGGTCCCAGCGGTGAGGGCCGATGCATCAGCCGTGATGGATTTCGCTGGTGAAGGGACTCGACTCCGCGATGGGTCTGGCTTTATGTTCTTACTATGTTCACAAGCCTCGCCATTCCCGTCTCGCCGAGTGCCTCCCCCAGGTCTTCCTTGGAAGCGTCGCCGCAGGAATCATCGCCGCGCGTATCGTCGCCGGCCATTGCCTTGTTGCGGGAGCGTATTGCGCGGATCGAGCGCATCCATACGCGGGGGGCGGCGGAACAGTCGCTGCCTCTGGGGATCGAGGCGATCGATGGGGTGCTGCCCACCGGCGGTATCCGCCTGGGTGCGTTGCATGAGGCCGCCTCGGCCGGGCCTGACACGGAACATGCTGCTGCCGCCACCTTGTTTGCCGCCGGCATTCTGGCGCGGCTCG
>JAQGHW010000201.1 GCA_028291505.1 Rhodopila sp.
TCTGGCCCACCCTGGCCGACGTACAACGTCTGGCACGCCGCATCTACCTAGGCGGCCGCCTGACCAGCCCCGTGAACGCGCCCAGCCCCGTGAAGACACCCAGCCTCGTGAAGACACATTAAGCGAAAGACACCCACAATGATCAGTCTATCCGTCTCCCGCCGCGACCTGCTGCGGGCTGCGAGTGTGGCCGCACCGCTGGGCCTGATCGGCCCACACGTATTCGCCGGCAATCGCATCACGATGCCCGATAGCACGCTCGCCCCGCCGATCTGCAAGGCCGCGGCATCCGTGCCGGTGACCGTCGTCGATGGCAGGCGCTCGCTGAAACTGACCTGGAACGCCAGCGCGATTTGCACAGTCGGCGTGCCGGTGGCTCAGCAGAATGGCTACTTCGAAAAACGCAACCTCGACGTGGAACTGGTCAACTTCGGTGGCTCCACCGACCAGTTGCTGGAGGCGATCGCCACCGGCAAGGCCGATGCGGGAATCGGCATGGCGCTACGCTGGCTGAAGCCGTTGGAGCAAGGGTTCGACGTCCGGATCACAACCGCGACCCACGGTGGCTGCATGCGCCTGCTCGCCGCCAAGGGCAGCGGCATCACCGCGCTGGAGCACCTGAAGGGAAAATCCGTCGGTGTCGCCGACCTCGGCGCGCCGGACAAGAACTTCTTCTCCATCCGTCTCGCCAAGCTTGGTTTCGACCCACTGACCGACGTGAACTGGCGCGTGTTCCCAGCTGATCTGCTACCCGTCGCGTTGCAGAAGGGCGAGATCCAGGCTTTCACCTTGGGCGATCCGCTCGGCTGGGTGATCCGTGATCGCGACAGCCTGACAGAGGTCGCCACCAACCTGGATGGCGAATATGCGCATCGATCATGCTGCGTGCTGGGTGTGCGCGGCAGCCTGATTCGCGAGGACAGGCCGGCCGCCGCCGCGGTGACCGAGGCGATCCTGGAAGCGCAGGCATTCGTGTTCGAACATCCCGACGAAGCCGCGGCGATTTTCGCGCCCTATGCCCCGTCCGCCAATCCCGCACAGCTCGCGGCGATGCTTCGTAGTCACACCCACGGACATCACCCGGTCGGGGCCGATCTGCGGCAGGAAATCGCGCTCTACACTGAAGAACTGAAGGCCATCTCGGTGATCAAGCCAAGCACCAACTCCGACCGTTTCTCCGCAAAGGTGTTCGCCGATGTCCTCAGCTAGTCTAACGCACGGCGAAACGAACCTCGCTGACTTCCCACCTGTTCAGCAAAGCCGCACCGGCTTCTGGTTTATAGGCCTGATCGCCGCCACGGCATGGTGCGCGGCGGCGCTGGTGATCGGCGGCTTGCCCGACATCGATGACTTTGAGCGAACCGGACTGCTCGCGAAGATCGCCGCTGGCATAGCCGGAACGTTGTTTTTCTTCGCGGTCGGCGAACAAATAACCGGCTTCACGACCCCAGCGAAACTACGCAATGCCGGCCCGTGGTTGTTGCTGACAGGGCTGGCTTTGACAGCGTGGGAGCTGACGACCGCAAAATACACGCTGTTGCCCAGGCCGTTCTTCGCCTCGCCCCAGGCATTGCTTGAAGTATTCACCGACGACTATCCGCGCCTGGGTGACAGCGTCTGGAACAGTGTCCGCCTGCTCGCCGGCGGCTATGTGATCGGCGCCGCGGTGGGCTTCTCCCTGGGCGTCGCCATCGGCTGGTCGCGCGCCATCGGCTACTGGGCGCATCCGGTGCTGCGGCTGATCGGGCCATTGCCGGCGACGGCCTGGCTGCCGGTCGCGTTCTTCGCATTTCCATCCAGCCACAACGCCAGCACCTTCCTGATCGCGCTCGCAACCGGGTTCCCGGTGACCGTGCTGACCTGGTCCGGTGTCGCCGGAGTCAACAAGGCATTCTACGACGTTGCTCGGACCATGGGCGCCAGCCAGCGCTTCCTGGTGCTGAAGGTCGCGATCCCCGCCGCCATGCCATCGGTCTTCGTCGGCCTGTTCATGGGGCTGGGCGCGTCATTCTCGGTCCTGGTCGTTGCCGAAATGATGGGCGTCAAATCCGGCCTGGGCTGGTACCTGCAATGGGCTCAAGGCTGGGCCGCCTACGCCAACATGTACGCCGCACTGCTGGTCATGGCGCTGATGTGCACCGGCTTGATAACGCTTCTGTTCCGTCTGCGTGACCGCTTGCTGGCCTGGCAGAAGGGGTTGGTCCAATGGTAGGCAACCTTGCCGAACAACAGCCCACAGCCGGCGCCAGGGTCGACGTCGTGGATGTCAGCCATCGTTTCGATTTCGACGGCAAAGCGTTGCCCGTCCTCAATCGCGTCAGTCTCCGTATCGCGCCGAACGAACTCGTCTCGCTGCTTGGCCCCTCCGGCTGCGGCAAATCCACTCTGCTACGTTTGGTGGCTGGTCTGGAAACGCCAACCATCGGAACCATTTCGGCAGACGGCGACAGGATTACCGGACCCCATCCGTCCCGCGTCGTGATGTTCCAGGACCCGACGCTGTATCCTTGGCGGACGGTCAAGGCCAACGTCTCGCTGGGGTTGGAGGCGCGCGGATTGTTGCGTCGTCAGGCCCATCGGGTGGACGAGGCGCTTCAGCTCGTTGGGCTGACGCAGTTCGCCACCGCCTACCCGCACCAGCTTTCCGGCGGCATGGCGCAACGCGTGTCGCTGGCCCGAGCCCTCGTCAACGATCCGAAACTGCTGCTGCTGGATGAGCCGTTGGGAAAGCTCGACTCGATGACCCGCATGACGATGCAGCAGGAACTGGTGGCGCTGTGGCAGCGCAGCGGCTTCACCGGCCTGCTGGTGACGCACGATGTGGAGGAGGCTGTGTTCATGTCGAACCGTGTAATCGTGCTGAGCGACCGGCCGGCGACGATCAAGGCCGACATCCGCATCGACCTCCCCTTCCCACGTCATCGCGGCGATCCACGCCTGGCCGAACTGCGCCGCCAAATACTTGGTGTGCTCGGCCTCGATACCGACTGGTAAAGAAAGGACCTCATCAATGAAGCTGAACAGGCGCCATCTGCTTGCCGCCGCATCATCGTTTACAATAGGGGCCGCGCGGGCGGCCGAAACCAGGACGCTGCGAGCCGGCTTTCAGAAAGGTGAGCCCGTCCTGATGGCCGCAAGAGCAAACAAGGTTCTGGAAACACTGCTCGGTCCGAAGGGTTACGGCGTCGAATGGATCGAATTCCAGTTCGGTCCGCCGATGCTGGAGGCGATGCGCGTCGGTAGCGTCGACGTCGGCTGGGTCGGGGATACGCCGCCGGTGTTCGCCCAGGCCGCCCACGGCGATCTGCTGTATATCGCCGCCGCCCGCGGCGCCCCTCAATCCATCCTGCTGCCCGCCGGGTCCAAAATCCAGGCGCTGGCCGACCTCAAGGGCAAAAAGCTGGCATTCGGCAGAGGGTCTTCAGCCCATAACTTCGCCTTGCTGGTGCTGGAGAAAGCTGGCCTGCGCTACGACGAGATCGAGCCTACCTATCTGGGTCCGGCCGATGCGGGGGCGGCGTTCGAACGTGGTGCGATCGATGCCTGGAGCATCTGGGAACCCTACACCTCGCTTTACGCGAACCGGCCCGGCGTACGCACACTGACGACCAACAAGGAGATTGGCGAGCAATATTCATACGTCATGGGAAACGGTCGATTCGTCCGGGCGAACCCGGCGCTGACCTCGGCCGTGATCCAGGCGCTTGCCGAAACGGCTGAACAGGCGCGAGCGCATCCCGAGGAAGTCACCGCCCTGTTGGCCGCTGCAACCGGCATCCGCCAGGAGGTATGGACCCGTGCCCTGGCAAGCGATCCGTTTCAGGTGTTTCCGATGAACGACGAACTCACCCGCAGCCAGCAGAAAGTCGCCGACCGATTCCGAGCGCTCGGTCTGGTACCACTGGACATCAAGGTGTCCGACATCGTGTGGCGCGCGGGTGTCTGAAGCCGCCCACCGCTTCGGGACACCAGAACCGTCGTCAAGCGCACGGTCGTTTCATACAGAACTTCCTTGCGGCATAGCCTTGACCAGACCCGTCAGGTACTCGGCGAGTTTCTCCGTCTGGCGGCGGATATCGGGAACCGCCGTCATCTCCCAGAACGTGCCTTTGGTCACCGGACCCACCGCGAACAGCCGCCGGGAAATCGCGCCCTCGCGATTGAGCAACGCGCAATTGCCTGTAACGTCCAGACCGAGCCGAAGCGGATCGGGGCGGACGACGCCGTCCTTGAGCAGGTCGCGGATCAGCGGCTCCTGAATCCGGTCGTAATCAGCGCCCGGACCAGCGCAATTGATCACGCGCGACACCGCGATCGTTGCAAGCTCATCCTGCCGCCGCGGACGATAATGCACGGCCACGAGATCGCCTTCGACCACATAGTCGCGCACCCGCCCAACCTCGACGCGCAACTGTCCGCTGGCACGCGCGGCATCGATCCGATCCGCGACCTGCGCCGCCATACGGTGCCGATGTACGTCCCACCACGGCCGCAGATGACGCAGAAACCGCTTGCGGTCCGGCAACGGCATCGCCTGCCAGACATCCACCGTGAAGGGCCGCAGTTCGTCGATCACCGGCTGCCAACCGCTGCCCTCAGCGATCGCCCGCGCGCTTTCCTTGCGCAGAAACCGGGTCAGTGCGTTCACCGTCGTGGGAAACGGTTCATGGTCGGCAGCGGGCATCGGCACGCCCGCATGCCGGCGGGGCAGCAAGCCACGACGCGACAAAGCGTGAATAGGGCCTTTATGCCCCTGGTCCAACAGCGAAATGACTGCGTCCACGGTCGTCAGTCCAGTTCCAATGAGCAAAACCGATGCGTCTGGGTCGAGGCCGCTGATGGCATCCGCCGCCCAAGGGTCCGGCCGGTAGAACCGCGTGTCGTAGAATCCCGGGTTGGCAATCGGCATTGGCTCGGGCGGAAAATTGCCGATCGCCAGCACCGCCAGGTCGGCCTGAACCGTGCGGTTTCGATCCAAGCTCAGGGTAAGGGGATGCGCGCCCCGGTCCAGCCCGATCACGTCGCCCCTCACCAGTTCCAGGCGTTCCCGTCCGCTCCGCTTGATTTCATCGTTCAGCAATGACCGGATGTAGGCGCCGAACAATCGTCGTGGGGCGAATGTGCCGGGGCCCGCAACCAGTCCGCGCTCGCCGTCCGGTTGGTGGGTCAGCCAATCGAGGAAATCATGCGGGCGATCATGAAATGCGCTCATGCGCGCCGCGGGAACGTTGAGGATATGGCTGGCATTGCCGGTGGCATAGGCCAGGCCGCGGCCAAACTGGCTGTTACGCTCGATCAGCACCAGCCGTGTGGGCGGCGGGCAATAACGAAGAAGGTGCAACGACAACAGGGTACCGCTAAAGCCGGCGCCAATGATGGCGATAGTGGTCATCGGCGGTTACGCTCCATTACCAGTCTCCCAGTCGTACCACGGGATGTGGCATGGTTCCAGAATTCCCACGTTTTTTGTTGGTGAGTCAATTTCACCGCACCCCTGCCCCGGATGATTGGACTAAACCCGAGCGGAGGCTTCCATGCCCGCTATACCACCGCCCGCGAGTGCCGCCGACATCCTACAGTTCCTGCCAACGCACGGCGACGGGAGATACCTGGGTATCGAAATTGGCGCGAGGCATGCCACGGACGAACTTGGACTTTCGGCGTCCTGCTGCCCACCCGACGATCCTGCGACGATTCCTGGGTGATCGCCTCAGCCATGGTGCCGCTGCCCAAAGGCTGCGCTTCCTGGCGGCCGTCCGCCCCGGCCGGTCCGCGGCGGACGCTACAAGGCCACCGCCGGATACCTGACGGTATGGCGCCAGCTCATGCAGGGGGACAGACTGTTAATTTCAATGGCAACCACAGGCGCGTGAAGGCCGGCAAGTTGCTCCGCCCGCCGTTCCGGAAGCCCTATCCGCCGCTGCGCTTCGGCGGCTCGTCCGATGCTGGCCAGGCGGTCGCGGCGGAGCGCTGCGACGTCTATCTTACCTGGCCGGCGCGGCCGTTCCCGTTACGCACCGGAGTTGATCAGGAACCCCGGCGCCGGCTCGATGTGACCTGCGGTATTCGTTCAGAACGGGCGGTCGCCCTTGACGGTCACCCGATATCCGGAACGAACCTGCGGGAAGTAGTCCCACATGGCGATGTGCTGGACCGCGCGATTGTCCCAGAAGGCGATGGAGTCAGGCCGCCAGCTGAATCGCACCTGGAAAGCCGGCTTCGTACTGTGCGCGTAAAGAAAATCGAGCACGGCACGACTTTCCTCCGCCGACAATTCATTGATATGGAGCGTAAAGTTCTCGTTGACGAACAAAGCCTTCCGTTTGGTCACCGGATGGGTGCGCACAACCGGATGCACCGCTTCCGGAAACACCCGGTGGCGATCATCGACACCCAGCAGCCGATTGGTCCGGCGGTAAGACCGCTCGCCCGAGTGGGTCGCGGTCAGGCCGTCAAGAAACGCCTGGAATGCAGGACTCAACGCCTCATAAGCGGCGGACTGACTGGCAAAGATCGTATCGCCACCAGTCGGTGGAACGGTGTGTAGATAAAGGATGCTGCCCAATGGCGGCTCAATGTCGCAGGACACGTCGGAATGCCAATTCTCCCCATTCGCACGCTTGGAGTTTCCATCGGCATGGATTGGCAGAACCTCCGGATGACCTTCCGGCCCCGGCGTGTTCGGGTGAATGTGCAGTTCCCCGAAGTGGCGGCCGAGAGTCTTCTGCTGTTCCAGATTGATCTTTTGATCGCGGAAGAACAGCACCTGATGCTCCGCCAGCGCGGTGTGCAGATCATCAACCTGCTGGTTCGTCAGCGTGGCGGTCAGGTCGATGTTTGAAATTTCGGCGCCCAACCGCGGGTTGACCGGCTTCACCTGAATCGTGGCATAGCTCATCGGTTTACTCCTTGTGGAACACCAGAGTGCGCAGTTCGATGCTTTCCCGCGTCGGCGCATCTGCCGGAGCGTCAGGCACCAGGAATGCGGTATGCGGAGCGAAGCGCGCGACATCCGTCCGGGAGTCGTAGCACTTGATCAGGATCACCTCATCCGGACGCTGTTCCTTCACATAATGCCAACGGTGTTCGGGACTGAAAGCCACGTTGTACGTCTCCCCAACCCGGTTGGGATAAACCAGATCCGAAGGCACCAGTTCCTCAAAACGCACCGACGTTGCCTCGGCCACCGCAAGCGGAGCATCGTAGACCGGATGGTTGATCGGACGCCACAGGTTGATGACCTGGACACGACCTTTCAGCAGTTCCTCGGCTTCGTCCGGCAGCAGGTCGCGAACCCGTTGCGGGCCAGACCTGGCGGTGTGATCGACATGCACCCGCGTCGCCGGCTGGCGCGGCCCGTCGCGATAGTCCTCCTGCCCGGGGATACGGCGGCGCAATGTGTGGTCGAAGATGAAGACCCGTTCGGCACCCGTCACTTCCTTCAGCAGACGTTCGGCTTCGGCGTAATAGACCTGCCGGATCTGGCCTTCATCCTGGAAGTCGGTGACCGCTGTATCGTGCTGGACGACAGCGAAGCCTTCGCCATCCAGGGTGAAGGTGTGATCCTCCTCCCTCAAATCCTGCACCGCCAACTGGTGCGGGGCCGTCGTCACGGTCGTGCGTGCCGAACCATCGGCAGGTTCGTAGGTAAAGCTGCGAGGACGCTCCTGCGTCGGAATGATATAGTTCAGTTCTGCGGTGGCAGCGCTCATTGTTTTCCTCCTGCTTTCAGCTCAAGACTCTTTCAGCCATTGGTCACCGGGTGAACGATCACACACCTCCATAACGTGAGTCAATAGCATTATACATCCTTCACACGTTGAATGAGGCGTCAAAACCGAGCGCCGCGTCGTAGTGGATCGGCAGGACACCCTCTCTGACATAGACATCCACCGTGTGTTGCTGGTCCGCGATCATGCGAGCATCGATCGGCGCCGGAGTAAATCCGCGGGCAACCAGGGTTTCTCGCGATATCTCGTACGGCATGCCTGTCTCCTTCGCCCAGGCGGCGGCGTAGGCGTCGATATTGGCCAAACCCCAATGCAGAGCAGCTTGCAACCGCTTGGCGAAGCTGCGCAGCAGATCGGGCTTCTCCGTGATCGCCCGTTCAGTTGCGACCTGGTAGCTCAGACCACTCATAAGCCCCTGCCCATCCAACAGGATACGCGCCTTGTCCTGGACAACCGCGAGATAGACATATTGGCCCCAGGTGGACCACGCATCAATCGCGCCGGAAACGAACGCGGCTTTCGCATCCGCGGGCGACAAAAATGCCAAATTGATGTCGCTGGCCTTCAGCCCGGCCCGTTCGCGCGCCACCATGACAAGGAAATGTCCGACCGAACCCTTCCCCGTTCCGATCATGCGGCCCTCAAGATCGGCGAAGGTCCTGACTGTGGAATTCCGCGGCACCAGCAGCGCCGTACTGGCGCCAGAGGAACGCGTTGCCAAAATGACCTTGGCGCGCACGCCGGCCGCGCGGGCGAAAGCGAATGGGGCGTCCCCCACCCCGCCGCAGTCGATCGCACCGGCATTCAGGGCTTCCAGCAATGGCGCGGCAGCGGGGAATATGGTCCACTCGATCAAATGTTCGATGCCGTCCAACACGCCGGAGGCCGCCATAAGCGATCTGTACCCGCCCGTCTGGTCGCCCACCCGCAGCACCGGGGACGCCAACAGCCGGCGGGGCACCGCGGCGAGCAGCCCGATGCTCGCTAAACGCCGGCGCGAGAATGGCGACAGGGACATAGAAAACTCCGAAACTAGATCATGGAACTCATATTTTCATCACCTTATATAGTGGAATAGCGTTCAATGCCAACCTCACCGACAGGCGATTCATGACCCAGTCCATCGACCCCGACCTCGCCGCCAAAACCGCGCTTCGTCTGATCGGCCCCGACCCGCAGAACTGGGTTCCGGATCGGGACGGCATCGATCACAACGTCATGCTCGTCGGCGGCGGCCAGACCGGCTGCGCCCTGGCGTTCGCCCTGAAACGCGCCGGCATCGGCAAGGTCTCGGTGATCGACGCAGCCAACGACGAAGCTCGGGCGGGCACCTGGCTGACCGCCGCCCGGATGAACCTGTTGCGCACCCCGAAAAATCTTCCCGGCCCGGAACTAGGCATCCCGGCTCTCAGCTTTCAGGCATGGTTCGAGGCACGCTACGGCGAAGCGGCGTACGCTGCAATCGACCGCATTCCACGCCTGGTCTGGGCCGAATACCTAAGCTGGTACCGGCATTTCCTGAAGATCCCGGTCCGCTACCAGACATCCCTGCAACGAATCGAACCAGCCGATGGATGCTTCCGGCTGCATCTGGAAATCGAAGGCCGCCCGACTGTCGAAACCACCCGCAAAATCGTTCTGGCCACCGGCTTCACCGGCAACGGCGGGCCCTACATTCCCCCCGTCCTCGCGGCTCT
>JAQGHW010000229.1 GCA_028291505.1 Rhodopila sp.
GATACGGTGGCATGGAGCGGGCGGCAACATATCCGCTCTGTCCGCGAGGGGAAGGGAATCAGGCAGTTGCGGGAACCCGTTCCGGACCCGGGGCGAAAAATGACAGGCGGTTGAGCGCCGCCCAATCGATCAACTCAAGCCGGCCGTCGTGATGCTCCACGAGCGCGGTGCAACTTTCCACCCAATCGCCGTCGTTCAGATACAAAACGCCCTGCACCTCTCGCATCTCCGCGTGGTGGATGTGACCACAGACGACGCCATCAAATCCCCGGCGGCTCGCTTCTGATGCCAATGCCGATTCGAACCGGTCGATCGCCTTGACGGCCTCTTTCACCTGTCGCTTCAGCCATGCCGACAGCGACCAATACGGGTAGCCCAGCCTCCGACGGACCGCATTGAACCAGCGATTGACGACCAGCGCTGTGGTGTAGGCCCAGTCGCCCAGCAGCGCGAGGAACTTGGCATAGCGCACCACACTGTCGAATTCATCGCCATGCATTACCAGCAGGCGCTTACCGTCAGCGGTGGTGTGTTCCGACTGGAGGCGCATCTTAATGCCGCAAATCTCCAGACCGATTGGCAGCCAGTTGCGAAACATCTCATCGTGATTGCCGGGAATGTAAGTAACTTCGGTACCGGCGCGGGCATGCCGTACGATCTGCTTCAGGACCTCGTCGTGGCTTTCATCCCAGTACCAGGATTTTCGCAAGCGCCACCCATCGATGATATCTCCGACGAGAAAAAGGTTGTGACAACTTGACTTTTTCAGAAAATCCGCCAGGAATTCACTTCTGCAGCCACGCGTACCGAGATGCGTGTCCGAAATGAAGATGGTCCGGTAGGCGGGTGGTACGCCAATATGGGACATAGCGTTCATTTCGGAGCGTTCATAAGAGAATTTAACCCCTTCCGTTCGCGGCGCACCAGATACTGTTCTTCCGGCGCCGGAGAAGTTAAAGTTCGATGACGCAACCGATATTTATCCATTTTAATAAAGATATTCGTATAGTCATATAACTGTCATGGAAATGACCCAGAGCAGTGGCACCCAGGTCTTTTACCTTCAAGGCGGCTGCGATTCGCTGATGGTCATCGTCTTCAACCCCGTTGCCGGACGCCGGCGCGCGCATCTGCTCTGGCGGGTCCTGGATGTACTGGTCGCCAACGGCGTCAGGCTCGATCTGGCAGAAACCCACCGCGCCGGACACGCCGAGGCCCTGGCGCGCGAGGCAGCGCGGCGCGGAGAGCAGATGGTGGTTGCCGCCGGCGGCGATGGGACTATCGCCGAAGTCGCCAACGGTCTCATGGGCTCCTCCGCCCGTCTTGGCATCATCCCGCTCGGCACCGCGAACGTCCTGGCGCACGAACTCGGCCTGCCCTTCGCACCAAAGTCCGTCGCCGCCGCATTGGCGTTCGGACGAACCACGACACTTTGGCCGGGCCAGGCGAACGGTCCCGACGGAGCCAGACTCTTTGTGCAAATGCTGGGCGTCGGCTTCGATGCGCATGTAGTGCGTAATCTACCATTTCCATTAAAGAGGGTGTTCGGCAAAAGTGCTTACGTGATGCAGTCGGTGCGAGAACTCGCCCGTTACAAATTCCCTGTGATCCGGATGCGTATCGACGACACAGAAACCGAAGCTGCGAGCGTCATCATCAGCAAAGGGCGCCTCTACGGGGGTAGGTTTCGCCTGGCCGCCGATGCTGCGCCTGGCAATCCCGGATTTTCGGTGGTGCTCTTCGACCGAACCGGTCCGAGCGCCGCGCTGATGTACGGCGCTGCTCTGCCGCTCAATCTGCTGGGCCGCGCGCCCGGGGTACGCCATGTCCGCGCACGCCGGATCGACTTCCTGCAGAACGAAGCGGTACCGGCGCAGACCGACGGCGACACCGCAGGCTGCGCCCCGCTGTGGGTGAGCGACGCACCAGGGCCGATCGAGGTAGTGATCGGATAGGACTACGCAACAACCATTCCAGCAGCCTATCCAGCAGTGCACACTCAGTGGCACATGCGGCGTCAGCATCACGATCGTACAACTTGCTCCGGAACCCGGCGGCGTGGATATATTTCCATATCATGGGACACCAGAATCAGGCGCGACGCATCAATCAGCGGTCCGCGTCCGCCGCGCCGGCACGGTCCGCGATTGATTTCCAATCGCCGCGAATGCGGCAAAGCTCCCCATACAGCAACGGCAGTAAAATCCGTCTTCCAAGACATGCGACTTCGGCCCACCGGGAAAGTAATGGACCCCGGTGCCAAGTCGACCCTCTCCACTGGAACCCATCACAGAGATTTTGACTGGTGGACCATATCCCGGATTTAGCTCCCGCGAGGCGATGAACCGCATCGAGCGACGTGTGATGTACGGTGTTTCGGAGAGTATCTGCCCTGGCTTGCCGGCATGCTCCGGAGGCCAATCGCTCACAAGCGTCCCGTCGGCATGGACAGAAGTCGCACATGATCCGAAAGACACTGGGCCTGGTCAGGTCTTAATTATCCATACCGACGAGAATCATGCCGCGTCAAACCACGATCAGGAGCCGCCGTCAGAACTGCTTCAGCAGCCGGTCTATGTAGTCCAGCTCTTGCCGCGGGCGTTCCTGATTGGCACCGCGCCGGCGCAATTCCTCCTGGATTGCCTGCGTGCGCTGCCGTTCGCGCTCCTCCGGCACCGCGACGTCGGCGTTGTCCGCGGAGTTCCCTTGATTGGATCGGCCCAGCGGATCACGTCCGTTCGGGTCGGCGCGATCCGGCGAGCCCGGCAATGGGCCGGTCCCGCGACCGTCTGCGCGCTGACCATCCGGCATCATCATCCCCATGGCACCCTCGGAGCCGTCCTGGTCTGAGTCCTCACCCTCACCGCCCTGCCCCGGCTGCTGACCCATCTTCGCCATCGCCTGGCCCATCTCCTTGTTGCCCTTCTGCAGCGCGGCGATCGCCTGCTGTTGGGCTTCACCGGCCTCCTGGTCCTGTCCCTGGTTCAACTGAGTCGCCGAATCTCGCATCGCCTGATCCGCCTCACCCAGGCCGGGCGACGCCTCACCGCTGAGATCAGTGAACTGCTGCATCAACTCTCCCAACGCGCGCCGCAGCGCCTGCTGGACTCGGCTATCGGCGTCACGTGCCGCCTTTGGATCCGTGGGGGTAGGGCCGGGGCTGGGACTGGCGTTGCCGCGTTGCTGCGCATGGTCCAGCAACCCGCCCTCGCGGGCAATAAGGTCCTGGACAACGCTTTGCTGACGCTTGCCGCGCTGGCGCTTGCTGTTGGCCTGCTTGCTGTCGTTACCCTGCGTCCGCGCGGTGCGAAGCTGATCGAGCATCCGCTCGAGTTCCGCCATCTGCTGCTGGGCATCCGCCATACGACCTTCCTTCGCCGCCTGTTCTGCCTGTTTGGCCAGACGCTGCATGTCACGGTCGGAGAGCTGCATTGCCTTGGGATCGAACGGCATGACGCTGTTGTTGCGCTGCGCCTCTTCCATCAGCGCCTGCATGTGTCGCTCGATCGCCTGTCGCAGTTCCTCCAGCTTCTTCGCCAGTTCCTGCCTCGTCTCCGCATTCGGCTGCTGCTGGGCTTTGTCCAACGCGTCGCGCGCGGCCTGTCGGGCCTCCTCCAACGATCGAGCGCTTTGTTCGGTCTGGCCCTCCTCCAGATGCAACGCCAGTTGCCACATCATGTCCTGCGTCTCGGGAACCACAGTGTCGGCATGGTTGCGGACCAGGTCGTAGTAGGTTGCGCTCAAGTCGAGAAATGCGCCGATGTCGCCGGTGAACACTTCCGGGTGTTGCATCAACCCGTCGAGTGCCTCCAGCGCGTCACCACGATCGTCGGGGTGTATACTCAGGCTTTTTCGGGCGGCAATCAGCATGCGGGCGACTGGATTATGGAATGGCCGCTCCGCCAGTTCAAAGGTCACGTCGGCGCTGCTCCCGGTTTGGCCGGTCGCATCATGCGCAACCAGCCGGCCGACGACGGGCAAACCGGCCCAGGGATGAGCTGTCAGATCGGGCTGACTGAGACCGTGTGCTGCCTTCGGCGAACCACCCGGAAGCGGAATCGTAACGGCTAATGGCGCCGCATCCGGCCGATCCCGCAGGTGGAGTTCGGCTTGGAGAGCGGTGACGCCATAATCATCCGAAACCTGCCAGGGCAGCCGGGTCTGCTGGCCTGACGGCGGCCGGCCGGGATTGTCGCCCCAAGCGGCGACCGGCGGCTGATCGGCAACGACGGTCAATATCCAGGCCGCGAGCGTGCGCCCGTCCCGTTGCACGGTCAGATGGCCGCCGCGGGTCAGGTCCCACTCGGCCTGAAAGCTGCTGCGGTCCAGCGCGCTGAACGTGCCGGTGCGGTCGTTCAGCGACACAGTCGGTGCGGTGCTGCCGCCGGAGACATTCACCGTTAAATGCGACCCGGCAGGAACGGAGACATTGCCGCCTTCGGCTTTCAAGAAGATCGGCGCGATGCGGGTGTACGCAGGCGGGGTGATCCAGGCCTGCAGTTCGGTTGCCGGCGCAGCCGGTTCGACCGGCAAAGACGGCGTCACGGCGGCATACAACCGCGCCGGGGCATCAGTGTTGGCGATCCACAGGCACGCGAGCAAGCACAGCAGAACCCCATACCGCATCGCTCGGGGGTCACGTCGCGCCAGGCCCGGACGCGGCAGACCGACGCGAAGCCGGCCGATCTGGGTGATCGCGCGGGCAGCGTGTGCCTGCCAAAGCGCGAGCCCAACGGCGTCCGCGGTGGCGGGCTTGTCGGTCAACACCGATAGCGGCCGGTGGATCAGACCGGAACGCATTTCCAACCGCCGGTCGGCGGCCCGATCATCTGGCAGCCGGATATTTCGAAAGCCTCGAAACAGCAGGCCCACCACCGCGAGCAGAATCAGAGCAAGCAGTGCAACGTGCAACGTGGAAGGTAACAACGGCGGCAAGTTCAGCAACGCAGCGCAGACAAACACACCAATCAGCGCGAGGGGCGCACATAGCGCAGGCCAGATCGCCTCGAACAAAATAGCGGCGCGCGCCAGGAACCGGCGGCCGGCCAGGCGCCTCAAGGGATTTGGTGGCCTTGCGGGCGCCGGAGCAATCATGTGGGAAGTCGCTCCCGCTCCCATAGTGCGTCGATCGGCTGGCGATCGCGGATCACGGACCAGCGTCCACCATCTACCCATACCTCGGCCGCCATCGGGCGCGCGTTGTAGGTCGAGCTCATGACCGCACCATAGGCGCCGGCGTCGAGGATCGCCACACGTGCGTTGGGGACCAAGGGTGGGAGCAAGCGGCTTCGCGCGAACGTGTCGCCGCTTTCGCAGACGGGGCCGACAACCGAGCACCGTCTGGCAGGACCCACGGCGTCGATGGCAGAGACCGGGACAATGCCGTGCCAGGCGTCGTACATGGCCGGGCGGACCAGATCGTTCATTGCGGCGTCGAGAACTACGAACGGTTCGAACGCCGTCTGTTTGACCAGCACGACCGAGGCCAGCAGCACCCCGGCGGGACCGACCAACCAACGTCCTGGTTCCATCGCGAGGCGGACGTCCAGGTTATGGAACGCCCCTTTCATCGCAGCCGCCAGACCCGCGGGGGACGGGGCAGGTTCGTTGCGGTAGGGAATGCCGAGACCGCCGCCGCAATCCACCGTTGTGACACTCAGCCCCTTATGACGCAGCGTATGAACGAGGTCGGCCATGCGGTTGAATGCCTGGCGATAAGGGGCAAGACCAAGAATTTGGCTGCCGATATGCATCGCCAGGCCGACCGGCTCGATCCTCGGCATCGCGGCAGCTTTTGCGTACAGCGCGACCGCATCATCGTAGGCGATCCCGAACTTGTCTGTCGCCCGCCCCGTCGTGATCTTGTCGTTCGTGCCGGCATCAACGTCGGGATTCACCCGCAAAGCGATACGCACGGTTCGGTCGTTGGCGGCGGCGAGGGCGGAGAGCATCTCCAGTTCCTCAGCGCTTTCGATGTTGATCTGGCCGACGTCCTCGGATAGTGCGAGGCGCAGTTCGTTTTGCGACTTCCCCACGCCGGAATACACGATCCGGCTGGGGTGGATGCCGGCCCGGGTCGCCTTTAGTAGCTCGCCTCCACTGACGACGTCAGCCCCCGCACCCTCGCCGCCGAACAACGCCAACGCTGCCAGGCTGTCGTTGGCCTTGACCGCGTAATGCACGTGCACGTCCAAACCGGCGTCATTCATCGCGCCGGTCAGCGCCTTGTAGCGCGCACGCATCGTGGCGGCCGAATACACCCAGGTTGGGGTGCCGACAGTGTCGGCGATACCCGCCAATGGGACATCGTCCAATACCAAGCCCGCGATCGCGTCATACTCGAGCCATGGGCGGGCGGCGACCAGATCTTGCACGGATGGGTCGGTGGTGGGGTCGTTCGGGGGAGCCATTCGGCCAGTTTATCGCGAACTGCAGGCCATGGGAATGAAAAGGGGTCCACCCGTTCGATGTGCTTTCGCTTTTGTGCCTGCTGCGGTGCTGGCCGGTGCCGAGTACGTCACGGAGATCGGTCTCCTCAGCATCAAGAGGCTTGAGTTTCCTTGCCGTTTGCACCCGTTCAGCGAGGGCACGCCCGCACCCGATCATCTGCTCGACAAAAAGGCCGTTACGTTCCCGTGCTGAAAGGCAATCAAGGCTCGCTGCGTGAGGACGTTAAGGTCTTTGTGGCTGAGCAGAAGGCCAAAGCCTTCCCGGGCCCACGATCAGCGAGGCTACTACGATTGACGGCGATCACGACCGCATTGGAACCTCGAACTGCCACCGTCATCCACGACGTCGAACGGCTTGCAAGGCCGCAACGACTGGCCCCGGATTGGAAGCGTCGTCATGTCGAAAGCAAAACACACACCCAAGGGCTCCTTGCGTCTGAGGCGCGGGTTGCCGTCTGACGTGACGATTCCCCTGGCAAGGTATCTTCGCCGCCTGAAGTAAACCCCGATTCCTGGCTCTCGCTGCCGCATCGGGGCATCTTGCAACCAAACTTTGGTGATGACACATTAAAACGTATGAGCAGACTGTATACGGAACATGCGGGCGAACTGAGGAAACTCCTGGCGTATCAGGACCTGTATCGTCCGCGGCCGGCGGCTTTGGTCGCCAGCAATCATCCTGTTCTTTGGGCCCAGGCTGCTGATTTCGTTGGCCGGAATGAACCCGTCACCTATATTGAGTTTGGGGTAGCGAATGGGGG
>JAQGHW010000311.1 GCA_028291505.1 Rhodopila sp.
GGCCATGGCTTGCACGCCGACACGCCACCGCCATCTACGCTTCGACCCGTGACACACCGGCTGCGCCATTTTGGCCGCTTGAGGGGAACCAACACCCGATGATGAAGACCCTGTTCCTGCAGCCGCCATCGTTCGACGGTTTCGATGGCGGTGCCGGATCGCGCTACCAGGCGAAACGTGAGATCAAGTCGTTCTGGTTTCCCACATGGCTGGCCCAGCCCGCCGCCCTGGTGACCGGCAGCAAGCTCATCGACGCCCCCCCTGCTCGTATTGCCCTGGATGAGGTCACCCGTCAGGCGCGCGACTATGAGTTGTGCGTGATCCATACTTCCACGCCCTCCTTCGCGTCCGACGTCAAGGTTGCCGAGGCGTTGAAGGCTGCCAACCCGTCGCTGAAGATCGGCATGGTCGGCGCCAAGGTCGCGGTGCAACCGACCGAGAGCCTCGCCCAGGGCGGCGTCATCGACTTTGTCGCGCGCAACGAATTCGACTTCACCATCAAGGAAGTTGCCGACGGCCGCGACTGGGGTGCGGTCGACGGCATCTCCTACCGCAACAACGCCGGCGTCATCATCCATAACAAGGATCGCGCGACGCTCGAGGACATGGACACGCTTCCCTTCGTCACCGAGGTCTACAAGCGCGACCTGCGGATCGAGGACTATTTTATCGGCTATCTGATGCACCCGTACGTATCGTTGTACACTGGCCGCGGCTGCAAATCCCATTGCACCTTCTGCCTGTGGCCGCAGACGGTCGGCGGTCACCGGTACCGGGTCCGCTCGCCCGGCCATGTCGCCGAGGAAATCCGCCAGGCAAAGGCGATGTGGCCGCAGGTGAAAGAGTTCTTCTTCGACGACGACACCTTCACCGACAACTTGCCCCGCGCCGAGGCGATCGCGCGTGAGTTGGGCAAGATGGGCGTCACCTGGTCCTGCAACGCCAAGGCAAACGTGCCGCGGGACACGCTGAAGGTCCTGAAGGACAACGGCCTGCGCCTGCTTCTGGTGGGCTACGAAAGCGGCAACCAGCAAATCCTCTACAATATCAAGAAGGGTATGCGGATCGAGGTCGCCCGCAAGTTCACCCAGGATTGCCATGAACTCGGGATCAAGATCCACGGCACCTTCATTCTGGGCTTACCTGGCGAAACCAAAGCGACCATCGAAGAAACGATCAAGTTCGCGACCGACATCAATCCGCACACCATCCAGGTGTCCCTCGCCGCGCCGTATCCCGGGACGTTCCTTTACAAGCAGGCGGTCGAGAACGGCTGGCTGGACGCCGACCATGCCGAACTGGTGGATGACAGCGGGGTGCAGATCGCTCCCTTGCACTACCCCCACCTCTCCCATACCGAAATCTTCGACAACGTGGAAACGTTCTACAAACGCTTCTACTTCCGCGCGCCGAAGATCGCCTCCATCGTCAGCGAGATGGTCCGCAGCCCGCAGATGATGAAGCGCCGGTTGCGCGAGGGGGTGGAGTTCTTCCAATTCCTGCGGGAGCGGCACCACGCGGCCTGAGAGGTCGGACGAACGGGGGGTGGGTGAACGGTGGGTCTGCCGTGACATCGAAAAGGGGCGCTGACCAGTACCCGATCGCAAAGAAGGGTGGATCGGCGCGCTCAAATCAGACCCGACGTATCGCGCTTCTATGATGCGCAATACCAGGCTGGCGATCCTGGGCGCCGTCTACCTCATTTTGACAGTAAACACCACGAGTGCGACCTCGCCACCGCCGGCATCAGGTCGCGCCCCGGTCGAATACGGTATTGATCGCTCCAACATGGGAACGCAATGGACGATCTCCTGGCCGTCCGAGCCGAATCGTTCGCCGTTTCTGTTGTTTGAATACAACAAGCCGGGAAACTCTGAAGCGAGGCGAATTGCTGTTTTCGACGGCATCGCAAGGCTTCACCCAAAATGGTTTCGAGATGGCTTCGGCAAGGGACCGGAAAGTCTGTTTGTCGACACGATTCAACAGGTTCATGCACGGGGTATGAAAATGTTGACCGTATTTGGTCCGGTCGCCGCCGATTTTCCCCAAACCGCTTATCTCACGCCTGCACAAAGCGGATGTCAGTGGGGCGTATATCCGTTGAGCAAGATAAACCTCGAGTCGTACAGGAAGCGGATCGAGGCACAATTTCAAGCGGTGCAAGCGGCCCATCAGGCGATCGAAGCGTTTGAAATCGGTAATGAGTTCGATCTTCACCGTAACGATGCCGACAGTCCAACCGGTTCCGAATGGGCCACGCACAATTGGCATTGGTTCCTAACGTCCGAGCAGGTACAGGCGTTCGTTAAAGGATACGCACCTTATCTGGCGACGTCGGTTGCTGCGATCAGGAAGTATTTTCCACATGCAAAAATCATTACCTTTGGACTATCCATGCCTGCCGCGGCGCCCCTGATTCAGGCCCTTGCAAGTGTGCGGGATGATAAAGGCAAGGTCATCGACTATACTGAGTTCGTCGATGCCTACGGGTTGCACATTTATCCAACCTCCGACACCACGCCGGACCTGGTCAAGGGTGCCACGGCGAACCTCGCGGGTGAAGCCGCCTTCTTTCCACACCTCAAGGATAAGCCGATCTGGATCACCGAATGGAACGCGACGGGATCCAGCTCCTGGAATGGAAAACCTTGGTACTTCCAGTATTCTATGAATGGACAGCCCGGCGGAGATCTTAATAAAGCGGATGCTCAGGGGGTCTACAAGCCGATGGACAGGGCCGAAGCCATCCGCGTATTTCAGAGCGGTGTCGTCGATCGCCTGCGCTCATCACCTACGGCTGCGGTTAATGTTGGATATGTGTTTTATTATTCGTATGATTCAGCATGGAAGTCGAGCCAGTGCGACAAGGTCGGTTTCAATAAGTCGATCGGTCTCGGGGGTATCTGTTTTGACGGTGTGATAGACCGGTCAACAGGCCAGCTATTGCCAGGGATTCCGGCGGCAGTCATGAACACGCCCCACTGCCGGGGTGTTCCAGCCTCACTCGACACCATCGATTTAACAGATTGCCCAAAATGATCGACCGCTCTTGGTAGACCTGGCCAGGAGCCTTGCTTCGCCCTCGGCCCCTGCTCGCCCTCAACCACGAACCTGCCGCCAGGACCGCGTGAAGACCGTCACTTTCTCCGCCGACGATTTCGGCCTGACCGAGTCCGTCAACGAGGGCATCGAAAAAGCCCACCGGGACGGCGTCCTGCAAGTCGCCAGCCTCATGGTCGCCGCCCCCGCCGCCGCCGACGCTGTCCGCCGAGCCCGCGCCAATCCCACGCTGCGGGTCGGCCTCCACCTCGTGGTCATCGAGGGCCCGGCCGCCCTGCCCCACGCGGCGATCCCCGACCTCGTCGACGACGCCGGCCAGTTCCCCTCAAACCAGCTGCGCCTCGGCCTCAACTACTTCTTCCGTCCGCGCGTTCGCCGCCAGTTGCTGGCCGAAATCCAGGCGCAATTCGCCGCCTTTGCCGCCACCGGCCTGACGCTGGATCACGCCAACGCCCACAAACACATGCACCTGCACCCGACCGTCGGCGCCATGATGCTGCGTGCCGGCGCCGCCCACGGGTTACCCCGCATCCGCGTCCCCGCCGAACCCCCGCGGGTCATGGCGCGCTGCGGCACCCAAGCGACCCCGGGCGACAAATTGCTGTACCACTGGACCAGATTGCTGAGGCGTCAGGCTCGCCTCGCCGGGGTCGCCACCAACGACCACTGCTTCGGCCTGGCCTGGAGCGGGCACATGACCGCCGAACGGATCCACCGCCTGCTGCCCAACCTGCCCGACGGCGACAGCGAGATTTACTTCCACCCCGCCACGCATCGCGACGCGGTACTGGACCGGCTGATGCCCGGCTATGAACATGAGGCCGAATTAGCGGCGCTGTTGGACCCAAGTCCTATCCCCGCCTCGATCCGGTCCACCTGATCCACGCCGCACCGCCGACCCGGCACGGCTTTGGTGTTGCCGCGACCATGCGCCAAAGCCCCGGCCTGCCGATCGATCAAGTGACGAAGAACAGGGCCTGAGCGACTCGAGCATGATCACTCTGAGCGGAACGTTCAAAGCGTGTGAATCATGCGATCAGTCAAAAAGTTAGAGCATTTTGAGGCTGTACAGTCAGCCTGAAAATGCTCTGGCGCCGCGCCAAACGAGTTCACCGACATAATGGCGCGCCGCCTGCCGCCGTCCCAAAAACCAGCATTCTGCCTCGGCGACCGAGATCAGAGCGGACGTATTTCCTGCGGCGGTAAAGCAGCCAGCAGCGCCGCGGCCGAACGGCCCAGTACAGGATGAACCCAATCCGGTGCCACATCGGCCAGAGGCGCCAGCACGAACGCACGCAGATGCGCCCGCGGATGCGGCACGATCGGATCGCAGCCCTCGCGAACCAAGTCGCCGATACCGATGATATCCAGATCCAGCGTGCGCGCGGCATTCGGTGTACTGCGTTGTCGCCCGCAGGCCGCCTCCACCTCCATGAGGCGCGCCAGCAACACCGCCGGCTCGATCGTCGCGCCAGTGTCAACCCGCAGCGCCGCGACCGCGTTGACATAGGGTGGCTGGCCAGAAGGAGGAACTGGTGCCGACTCGAACCAGCGCGACAGTCCAACCAGTCGCATCCCGGGAAGCGCGTCCAGCATGGCAACAGCCCGCCTGCATGTCACCAATGCCGGCCGCCCGTCGGGACCAGGAAGATTGGCACCCACGCCGATCAGCGCTATACGATACTGCGCGGTCCCGGCACCGTTTCGACGTTCACAAAATTCGCTCATGGTTATAGTGACCGCTCCTCCGCGTCCGATGATTCAGCCGGAACAGACCTCTTCCGTTTTGTCCCACTCATTTGCAACCAGAATAGCAAGGTTATTCCGATGCCTTTTCTACCCAACGAACGTGTCGCTCTTTTCATCGACGGCGCCAATCTTTACTCGGCTTCCCGCAACCTCGGGTTCGACGTGGATTACCGTAACCTGTTGACCTATTTCCAGAAACAGGCGAACGTGATCCGTGCCTACTACTATTCGGCAGTGCTGGAGACAGAAGAATATTCTCCGCTGAAGCCGCTGACCGACTGGCTCGCCTATAACGGCTACGCACTGGTGACCAAACCCGCTAAGGAGTTTACCGACGCCGCCGGACGCCGCCGCGTGAAAGGCAATATGGACATCGAGATCGCGGTCGACATGTTGGAACTCGCCGACAAGATCGATCACGTGGTTTTGTTCAGCGGTGATTCGGACTTTCGCCGACTGGTGGAAGCGGTTCAGCGCAAGGGCGTGCGCGTTTCCGTCGTGTCTTCGGTTCGCAGCAGCCCGCCAATGGTGGCCGATGAGCTTCGCCGCCAGTGCGACCACTTCCTGGAACTCGCGGAGATCGCGCCTGAGTTCACCCGGCGCCAGACCGAACCGCGGCAGCGCACCGGGGGAACCCGAAACACCCCGGCCGAACCCTATGCCGATCCGCACGAGGTAACCTGAGCGCCGAAGCCCAGGTGTCGGCCAACAAATGAACATCCAGACTCCGCCGGCCAACTGTCCGCTATGTCCGCGGCTGGTTGGCTATCGCGAAACCAACCAGGGCGCGAATCCCGCATGGTTCAACGGCGCCGTACCAAGTTTCGGCCCCCTGGACGCTCGGTTTCTGGTCGTGGGACTGGCGCCAGGGGTGCGCGGCGCCAACCGGACTGGGCGGCCGTTCACCGGGGATTTCGCCGGTGTCCTGCTCTACCGGACGCTGATCAAATACGGCTTCGCGACAGGCACATACGGCGCAGATCCCGCCGACGGGATCGCGTTGCGGGATTGCCGGGTAACCAACGCCGTGCGCTGCGTGCCACCCGCCAACCTGCCCACACCAGCCGAGATCACCGGGTGCAATCCCTTCCTGACCCGGGAAATGGCGGCGATGCCTCGGCTGCGCGTGGTGCTGGCTCTGGGCGGGGTCTCCCACAAGGCGGTCCTGCGCGCACGCGGCCTGCGGGCGAGCCACACCGCCTTCGCCCACGGCGCGGTTCACACCCTGCCGGACGGCCTGCTGGTCGTGGACAGCTATCACGTGTCCCGCCTGAACACGAACACCGGGCGGCTGACGACACCGATGTTCGAGGCAGTCATCGCGGACATTCTCGCTCGCCTCACCTGATCAGAGCGTACATCGTTTCCTGGCCGTCATGGCTGGCCCTGTCCGCGTAGGCTCTCCTCACCCACATGATCTACCGGACCAAACCATTTCCCACCCGCGGCCTATCCTGATGCCTATGGGGCGTGTCCCGGCCATCCATGCGCAAACGGCCATCACTTCAGATTGAAGCCCGCAAGTTCGCGCTCTTATGTACGAAAACCTGACCTGCGTCTCATGTAGAGACAAACCGAGACGACCGCAGGCAAAGGCAGAAGCGATGCGGCTGACGACCTTCTCCGACTACACACTACGGACCTTGATGTACCTGGCGCTGCATCCAGACCGATTCGTTACAATCGCGGAGATCGCGGCGGCCTATCGAATTTCGCCGAACCACCTGATGAAGGTCGTGCAGGATCTTGCCGGCAGCGGCGTGGTGATCACCTTGCGTGGCCAGCGTGGGGGGCTGCGCCTGGCCCGTTCGGCGAATGATATCCGCGTCGGCGACGTCATTCGCCGGACCGAACCCGCCATCTCCCTGGTGCCCTGGTCGGAATATATCACCCAACCCGGCTGCGCGCAGCCGAACGTGCTGGATCTTGCCATGACGGCGTTCATGGCGGTGCTCGATGGCCATTCTATCGCGGACCTGGTCGCCGATCCCGCCGCATTGGCACCGTTGCTAGACCGTCCGCGCCAACTCGGCGTCGAGGGCCCGTGACAAGGCCGGACCATCCGGTTCGTCGCCTGATCTGAACGTGCCCGCGACGCGACCGTCGCGCCCGATCAGCACCTTGTTGAAATTCCACTGCGGCTGCCATTGCTTTTGAGCATTGACCCAGGCGTAGAACGGCACCGCCTCCGCGCCCCGCACGTGGGAGATCGCGGCCAGCGGAAACCCGATGTCGAACCGGGTCTCGCAAAACGTCTTCACCGTCGCGTTCTCAGCAGACTCCTGATTGAAGTCCTGGCTCGGTACGCCGATCACCGTCAGGCCAACTGGCGATTTTGCGGCGTGGAGCTTTTCCAGGCCCGCGTATTGATACGTATACCCACAGAAACTGGCGGTGTTGGTCACCAGCAGGACCCGGCCTTTGAAGTCGGCCAGATCCAGCGTGCCGCCGTCGATCGAAGGGAAGCTGAATGTCCAGGCGACCTCGTTCTTGTCCGCTGCCATCAGAAAAGCGCCTCCGGTTAGTGCCAGTATTGTCCGGCGTGTCGGTTCAGCCATAGCGCTCTTCCAGCCATGGGTCGCCGTTGTTGTGGTAACCGCGGACCTCCCAGAATCCGGGGTGGTCGCTGATGGTGAAGTGGATGCGCCGCAGCCACTTGGCTGATTTCCAAAGATAAAGCCTGGGGACCAGCATACGCACCGGACCGCCGTGTTCACGGGTGATCGGCTTGCCTTCCCATTGGTGCACCAGAAACACGTCTGGGTCGTCGAACTGATCCAGCCGGATGTTGGTGGTATAGCCGTCGTACGACGTGAAGATGACGTGGTTCACCTCCGCCCTCGGTTTCACCAACGCCAGCAGTGCCTGCGCGGAGACGCCCTTCCAATGGTTGTCATACCGCGACCATTGGGTGACGCAGTGCATGTCGGACACGTTCTCCGACATCGGCAGCGCCATGAATTCATCCAGCCGCAGACTGAGCCTGTTCTCCACCGCGCCATCCACATCCAGCCGGAACTTCTGTTCGGTAACGTCGGGCTGAGCACCCAGGTCGAGCACCGGCCAGTCCTTCACCAGCCGCTGCCCGGGCGGCAGCCGGTCGCGCTTCGGATCGGCTGTCGTGCCGGTCAGCAACCGACCCTCACGTGCCCAGTCCTGCTTGCGCTCGATCAGCTTGTCGCGGATTTTGCCGGTGATCTCGATGTCGTCTTCGGCCATGGGGATCCTCTGTCGGCGTTGGATAGATTCTGGCGGTTCCACGGCTTGTTGCAAGTGCGTTCACCAGAGCGATTGCGCCTGCCCCCCAACTCTCCCCAGAACGCAACGCCGAAAGCGGAATAACGTCACCGCCCGCTTCCCCAATTGACCGCCGCCCGCCGCCGGACCAAACATATCGCGCGACCAAAGTCCCGAGGCCATGATCCTACTCATCGACAACTACGACAGCTTCACCTTCAATCTCTACCACTTCCTGGGCGACGTCGGCGCCCAGTGTGAAGTCTGGCGCAACGACAAGCTGTCCGTCGCCGACGCCCTCGCCATGCGCCCGGAAGCGATCGTGCTGTCGCCCGGCCCCTGCACGCCAACCGAAGCCGGCATCTGCCTCGACCTGATCGCCGCGGCGGCCGGCAAAATCCCACTGTTCGGCGTGTGCCTCGGCCACCAGGCCATCGGCCAGGCGTTCGGCGGCAAGGTCATCCGAGCCCCCGAACCGATGCACGGCAAGGTGTCCGACATCACGCACACCGGCACTGATATCCTCGCCCAGCTACCCACGCCGTTCCGAGCCACCCGCTATCACAGCCTGATCGTCGAGCGCGACAGCATCCCCGACACCCTGGTTGCCACCGCCTGGACCGATGACGGGCTGATCATGGCAATGCATCACCGCACCTTGCCGATCTACGGCGTGCAGTTTCATCCCGAGAGCATCGCCAGCGAGCATGGCCACGCCATTCTCGCCAACTTCCTTGCCCTGGCACGCGGCACCAACACCCCTGCACGCGCCGCCTGACCCATGTCCGCCAACCTGAAACCGTTCATCGCCCGACTGGCCGCCGGCGAGACCATGACCGACGACCAGGCGGAGGCCGCGTTCGACATCATCATGTCCGGCGAAGCCACTCCCGCTCAGATCGGCGCGCTGCTCATGGCGATGCGCCTCCGCGGCGAGACAGTATCCGAGATCACCGGCGCGGTCCGGGCAATGCGGGCGCGCATGATCGCGATAGAGGCCCCCGCCGGCGCGATCGATGTCTGCGGCACCGGAGGCGACGGCGCGGGCACGCTGAACGTGTCCTCGGCGGTGACCTTCGTGGTCGCCGGCTGCGGCGTCCCGGTGGCGAAACACGGCAACCGCGCGCTGTCATCCCGCACCGGAGGCGCTGACGTGCTGACCGCTCTTGGAGTCAACGTCGATGCGCCGATGGCGGCCCTGCCCTCGATCCTGGCCGAGGCCGGCTGTGTGTTCCTGTTCGCCCCCCGCCATCACCCGTCGATGCGCCACGCCGCCGGCCCCCGCGTCGAGCTCGCCACCCGCACGATCTTCAACCTGCTCGGTCCGCTCGCCAACCCGGCCCGGGTGAAACACCAGTTGACCGGCGTATTCGCCCCTGACTGGACCCGGCCAATGGCGGAAACCCTCGCCGTGCTGGGACATGAAACCGCCTGGATCGTGCACGGGATGGGCCTCGACGAATTGACCCTCGCCGGCCACAACGAAGTTACCGCACTCCACGCCGGGAAGATCTCCAGCTTCGTGGTCGAACCGGAGGACGCCGGCCTCCCCCGGGCGCCGATCGAGGCGATCCTGGGCGGCGATGCCGGGTTCAATGCCGCGGCCTTGGAAGCGGTCCTCCAAAACACGCCGGGCGCATACCACGATACCGTGCTGTTGAACGCCGCGGCAGCGCTTATCGTGGCCGGCCAGGCGGGCGACTTGCGCGAAGGTGTTTCCATGGCCGCCGCTTCCATCGCATCCGGAGCCGCGTTCGCCGCGTTGGAGACCTTGCGGCGAGTCAGCGCCGTCACCGTGTCCTAGGGAGACCCGATGGCAGACGATCAAACTTCAGTCCCGGACGTGCTCGCCCGCATCATCGCCGAGGTCCGCGCGGATGTGGCCATACGCAAAGCCGCCCGCGGGATCGACGCACTGCGGCATGACATCGCGGCGCGCCATGATGCGGTTCGCGGGTTCGCGTACGCCCTCAAGCAAGCCTCGGCTGCCGGGCGATACGGTCTGATCGCCGAGATCAAGAAAGCCTCGCCGTCCGGTGGCCTGATCCGCCCGGATTTCGATCCAGCGACGCTCGCGAAGGCTTATGAGGCGGGCGGGGCGGCCTGCCTGTCCGTGCTGACCGAACGAACCTACTTCCAGGGTGATCCGGCGCATCTGAAGGCGGCGCGGGCGGCGGTCAAGCTGCCGGTGCTGCGGAAGGATTTCATGTTCGATCCGTGGCAGATCTACGAAAGCCGGGCGATGGGGGCGGATTGCATCTTGCTCATCATGGCCGCGCTGACCGACGCCCAGGCGCGCGAGCTCGAACAGGCTGCGATCAGCCTCGATCTTGATGTTCTGGTTGAAGTCCACGACCGTGACGAACTCGATCGGGCACTCCTGCTAGAGACCTCGCTCATCGGCATAAACAACCGCAATCTCAAGACGTTGGTGACCGATCTTTCAGTAACTGAACAACTGGCGCCGCTGGTGCCGCCGGATCGGTTCCTGATCTCGGAAAGTGGGATACGCAATACCGGCGATCTGCGTCGCCTGGCGGCCGTCGGACCGAATTGCTACCTCGTGGGTGAAAGCCTGATGCGGCAGGACGACGTGACCCGGGCGGTAAAAGAGTTGCTCGGCGACGGGCTTTGACGACCGGATTCACCCATTTCGACCAGGCCGGAAACGCGGCGATGGTCGATGTCTCGGGCAAAGCGGTGACCGCCCGCACCGCCACCGCTCGGGCGCGGGTGGTAATGGCGCCGGCGACGCTGGCCATGATCCAGCAGGGTTCCGCGAAGAAAGGCGATGTGTTGGGCGTCGCCCGGTTGGCCGGGATCATGGGGGCAAAGCGCACGTCCGACCTGATCCCGCTATGCCACCCGCTGCCGATTTCATCCGTCAAGGTCGATCTGGAGGCTGATGCGGCGGCGAACGCGGTGGAGATCACCGCGACGGTGCGCACGACCGGGCAGACCGGCGTCGAAATGGAGGCACTGACGGCGGCCAGCGTCGCCGCCCTCACGGTTTACGACATGTGCAAGGCGGTAGACCGCTCGATGCGGATCGAGGGCCTGCGCGTGACGCACAAGGCCGGCGGCAAATCGGGCGAATTCTCCCAGGCCTGATCTCCGCCGGGGTTGCTTCCTGGGGAGACAGGTTCCTGTCATGATCCGCTGATGGAAGACGTCGACACTGTGATTCCAGCCCGTTACGCGGAGTTGGCGCGGCTAGCATGGAACCGGGATCCCTCCCGCGAGATCAGCGGCGAGGAGGCACTCGCCCTCTACGAGGCGAATTGGCGCCATGTGGAGGTCGCCTCGCTCTCCCCCCAGGAACGGGCGCTCATTTACGCCCTGACCGTCCGCTTCGGCGGGGGACACCTGCTGACGACGAAGTAGACCCTACCGATGGTCCAATTCAGAAGGCCGGAGCATCGGGCGGTGGCAACCGCACTACGGGCCATGGACCATGATTTATTG
>JAQGHW010000330.1 GCA_028291505.1 Rhodopila sp.
CGTGCTTCCTCTTCCGTAGGGTGCGGCGACCACTGGAAGTCCAGTTGCCGGAGGTAGTCGATACCCACGGCGACCGCGCGGCCGGTCTGACCGAGCGTTACGTACAGATCCACTCGCAGACAAGTCACGCTGGCACGTTCGACAGTCGTTGCAGCGCGCGTTGATAGTATCGCCAGACGCTGCTCCGCTTCCGCCAGGGCGCCGGTCAGAAACTCGCATTCGGCCCTGTTCAGCTCCAGCGCGAAGATCAGCTCGTGCCGGCGCTCCCAGCAATCCTCCGCCAACAACGCCGTGCTGGCGATCAGATAGGTAAGCGCCGAGGCATAGGCCGTCGACGCCTTCGCACGCTGGCCCGCGATCAGGTTGAGTTCGGCCAGCTGCTCCCGTTCGGCCAGCGCGGTGATCAACGCCGCGCCCCGGTTGAGCTGATTGACGATCTCGAAGATTTTCACATCCCGCCTCACCGAAGGCGTGCGCGCCGCCAGCAGCCTGCCGATCCGCAGATGCGTGGCGGCACACATCGCCTCCGGGACCAGCGAGTACGCCGCCTCCTGCACCCGGTCGTGGACGAACCGGTAGGCGCCGTCCGGGCGCATGATCAGCTCCTGCCGGACAGCTTCCCACAGATCCGCATGGAGCGCCGCCTCCGATGTGCCGCGCACGAGGCAAAGCGTCGGGACCTCGGCGACATTTCCGAGGCAGGCCAGAAGCTGCAGCGCGTTCTGGGTTGCGGCAGGCAGGCGTGTCAGCTTCCCGACCAGGAGGTCCACCACGTTTTCGGTGTACCCCTTGGCGTGAATGCGATTGAGCTCCCAACACCAGCGCGCCGTGTCATGATCGAAGGTGAGCAACCCTTCGTCGGCGAGCGCCGAGAGAAACTGGATGGCGAAAAACGGATTGCCGGCGGTCTTCTCGTGCACCAGCTGCGACAGGCCGCTGGCCCGCTCCGGCGCGCAGCGCAACGCATCCGCCATAAGCTGGCCCAGGTTGTCCCGGGTCAGCGGCCCAAGCGTAATGTCCTGCACGCGCGCCCCCGCCTGGCGGATCGCCTTGAGCTTGCGCGGCAGCGGATGGTCGGCCCGCACTTCATTATCACGGTAGGCGCCGATCAGCAGCAGGTGCCGCACCTCCGGCTGGGTCAGTAGACCATCGAGCAGATCGAGCGTTGCCGGGTCAAGCCATTGCAGGTCGTCGAGGAACAGCACCAGCGGATGTTCGGGCCGCGCAAAGACGCCGATCAGCCGCCTGACCACCAGGTGGAAGCGGCGTTGCGCGTCCTCGGGCGGCAGCTCAGGGACCGGCGGCGATTCGCCGATGAGAAGCTTTAGTTGGGGCACCAGATCCACAACGAGCCGCCCATTCAGACCCAGGGCCTCGCTCAGGGCGTCGCGCCAGCCGCTGATCGCCGCTTCGCTTTCGCCCAGGACATGGCGGACCAGACTTTGCACGGCCTGCCCCAAGGTAGCGTAGGGAACGTCACGCTTGTACTGGTCGAACTTGCCGGCCGCGAACAGGCCGCGCGTTGGCACCATGGCGTTGTGCAGTTCGTTCACCACCGAAGATTTGCCGACACCGGCATAGCCGGAGACCAGGACCAGTTCCGGCCTTCCCTGCGCCACCACCCTGTCGAACGCCGCCAATAGCTGGCCGACCGCTCGTTCGCGCCCATAGAGCTTCTCGGGGATGCGCAGCTGGTCGGGGATGTCTCGGGCCCCCGGCTCGAAGCATTCTATGCGACCGTCCGCCCTCCATTCGGCGCGGCAACGTTTCAGGTCGGCGGCCAGGCCCCCGGCGCTCTGGTAGCGCTCCTCGGCGGTCTTGGCCAGGCACTTCATGACGATGGCCGACAGCGCCGCCGGCACGCCAGCCAAGCGCTCGGCGGGCGGCACCGGCCGGCGGGCAATATGGCAATGCACCCACTCCATCGGTTCGGACGCGCTGAACGGCAGAGCGCCAGTGAGCATCTGGTAAAGCGTCACGCCCACCGTGTAGAGATCGCTGCGTGTATCGACCGAGCGGTTCATCCGGCCGGTCTGCTCTGGCGCCATATAGGCCAGCGTGCCGGCAATCATCGCGGGCGGGTCGAGGGCCGGGCGCTGGCGCGACAGGCGCGAGGCGATGCCGAAGCCGGTCAGTCGGACTGCGCCGCTCGCCCGGTCCACCAGGATATGCGCCGGCTTGATGTCCTTATGGATCAGCCCCCGCTGGTGCAGACTGGCAACCGCCGTGACGAGACCGAGGGCGAGGTCCAGGAATAGCCCCACTTCCATCGGCTGGCCGATCAGCCCTTCCAGCAGCTCGCCGCCCAGGTCCTCCAGCACCAGTATGGTCCGACCGCCTTCGCGGACGAGCTCCAGCGGCAGCACCGCCCACGCACCGTCCAACTCATCCTTCAATCCGTATTCGTGGGCAAGGCGATCGAGGCTGGCCGGCGGCGGGTGCTCCGCGCCGGGCAACACGCCCATTACGGCGCGGCGGTGGTCGTCGGCACCCGGGCGCCATCCTCGGCAGAACACCCGGTGCTCGGCGATCCCTCCCTCGCCGCCGAATCGAAAGAATAGGTCCAATTGCCGCACTCCGTCGGCAAGCCATTTATCGCCGTCGGCCTAACAAGCTGGTGCAACTGCACAGACTAGCCATAAACGCTTGCATCGATTTTTTGCAATAGCCTAAGGATTCATGACGATGTCATTTCCAGGCACCAAGCGCCTGTGGGACGAACCTCCACTTGGGGCCGCCGTGTTACTCCACGTTGACCGCCATTCCGCCACTGCAGTCCAGGCGTCGGTACGGGGCGTTCGCAAGTTCGGCCTGCGGTCAGGACCATACCGGGTCGTAGGCGTCGCTGCTCGATGCGCGCGTCGACATTAGCGCCTATCCGTTACGCCGCCGGCCATCGTTATCAGCCCGGGCCTGTTCGTCGACGATACAGGTATCCTCCAAGCGCACTGCCGAACACAATCACCAGCCCCATCACCACAGCCTGGTCGTAGAACGCAAGCCCGAGCAAGTTCAGCCCCTTGTCGAGCATGACGACGGCAAGGGCGCCGCTGATTGTATGGAACACGCCACCTTCGCCACCGAAGACATTGGTCCCGCCGAAGACGACCGCCGCAATAGCCATCAAGAGCAGATTGTCTCCAAGGGTAGGTCCCGCGGACCCCAGCCGCAGCACAACGCACAGTCCAGCCAGCCCGGCCAGCGTGCCGGAGATCAGGAACGCCAGGAAACGGGTACGCTGGACATGCAGTCCCGCGAATACAGCGGCACGACGATTAGCACCGACGAGGAAGAACTCGCGACCAGTCACCGTGTAAAGCAGAATGACGTGAGCCACGATACAGACAGCCACGGACAGCCACAACAGAGTCGTTACGCCGGCAATGTTCCCCCGCCCGAAGCGCACCGCCGCGGGCGGCAGGTGCCCGACCGAGTGCCCTCCCGTGATCAGCATGGCGATGGCGCGCCCGATAACCAGCACGCCGAGCGTATGCACGAAGGGCGAGAACCGCAACCATGCGACGACGGCTCCGTTGAACGCACCGACCAGCGCCCCCACTGCAACCATGACGACGGCACCGATCCATACCGAGCCGGTGTCGCGCATCACGAAAGCGCCGAGCACGGAGGCAAGGCTGAGCACCGAACCAATGCTCAGGTCAATCTCGCCGAGAAGGAATACGAAGGTCAGTCCGATCGCCGCGATCGCCAGTGGCGCGAACAGGCGTGCCATGTTCCCGAGATTGGCGGCAGACGCGAACCCGTCGAGACTGAGCGAAAATACGACAAACGCGACGGCGACTACCGGCAACATCGGCAGCTTCAGGAGCGCCGTCCCGTTCCGCGTCCGTCGCACGGTCTGCGTCAGAACGGCCCGCAGCTGCTTCGTCGGCTGGTTGCTCATGCATTTCCGCCGCAGGGGCACGTCAGAGGCAGCGTCGGTGCCCGCCCCGGAACACCCGGTTCAGCTATTGCAACCCCAGACCTTGCTGGCCATCTCTTTCACGTCACCCGGTCCGTACGGGATGCCGGGCAGAAATTCCGCATGCGGTTCGGCCTTGGTGCCCCCAGCAGCTTTGATCGCTGCCACGACCGCCCGGTAACACATCTCGGGCAGCGGCGTTGCGATCTCCAGGTCAATCAGCCGTTCGCGAACTGCCTTGCAACCGAGCGGGGTGCCGTCGATGCTGACGATCACGATATGCGTTGGGACCCCCACTGGCACCAGCCGTCCCTTTTCCTTCAGTACCGAGAATACGCCCTGCAGCGCGTCGTTCCAAGGTGCGTAGATGCCGGCAAGATCGGGATGCGCCTGCATAGCGTTCTCGGTCCCTTCCAGCGCCTTCTGGGGGTTCCAGTCGGTTGGCACCCGGGCGACGATCGTGATGTTCAGTGCCGCCTTGAGCGCTTCATCCAGACACTTGGAGCGCCGGATGCCGTTGTCGTTTGCGAGCCCGCCCTGCAATTCCAGCAGCTTGAAGGGCTTTCCAGCGGCCTCCTTGACGAAGAACTCACCGGCGACTTTGCCGTCGGCGCAGGGATCGCCGCCGACATGGTAGGTAACGGATTGCAGGTCGGAGGGCGCCTGATCCAGCGAGACGAATGGAATACCGGAAGCGATTGCAGATCGGGCAAGGTCGTTGGCCGCCTCGATATCCCAGGGAATCACGATGATCGCAGTGACACCTTGCGACACCAGGCTGTCCACCTGCGACGCCTGCCGCTGCGGGTCCTTATCGGCGTTCGCGAATACCATCTTGGCGTGTGCGCCGGCGATGGCGTCCGTCAGTGCCTTTTTCTCAGCAACCCGGAAAGGCTCGATCTTGTCGAAGGCGACTCCAATCGTCATTTCGTCGGCGTTTGCCAAACCGATTGCAACGACGGCGGTCAACATCAGCCCAGCCGCCAAGCTCAAGCCAAAGATTCTCTTTTGCAAGGTTCTTCCCCCTTTTTATATCGAGTTAGAGCTCGGCTATCGGCGCCGTGGAGGCCTGCCGTCCTCCCCGTGGTGAGTGCATCACCGTCTCTGCTCAGGCCCGCAACTCCCGAATAAGCGGCGACCCGCGCGTATGCATATACGTCGACACCGCATCTGCCGAGACGGCCACCAGCAGGACGAAGCCGCGCACCACATCATAAGCATAGGGATTGGCGCCGGTCAGTGTCATCCCATTATCGACTGCTGTCAGCAAGAGACTGGCAAGAACTGTCCCGAGCACGCTTGCGCGACCGCCGAACAGGCTGGTACCACCCAGGACAACCGCAGTGATGACGGTGAACTCCATGCCGTCGCCCAGGTCGGGATTGACTACGCCGACGCGCCCCACAGTGATCAGCCCGGCCGCCGCGCCACAGAGCCCCGAGATCGCGTACGCCAGCACGATCAGCCGCTCCGCGCGCAATCCCGTCTCAATGGCGGAGCGCGGTGATCCGCCGAGCGCCAGCAACTGCCTTCCGAGCGGGACCTGCGCCAAGAATAGCCAGCCCATTGCGGCAATCATCAGGGCAGCAAAGACCGGAAGCCCGAAGTCGAATACTTGTGCCCTTCCGAAGCTCAGAATCGGTCCACTCACTGGGATCAGCGCCGCGCCGGTGATGTGCAAGCCGAGGCCGCGATACACGGCTAGCGTCCCGAGCGTGGTGATCAGGGGCGTCAGCCGCAGAATATTGATCGCAGCGGCGTTGAGGGCGCCAAAAAGCAACCCTGATAGCAGCGCAATCGGGTACACGAGCCACGTGGTATCCGTGACCAGCGTGGCCTCCGAACGAGTCCCGCTCAGGGCGATGGCCAGCGCCAGGGAAAGGTTTGCGATCGCACCGATCGAGAGGTCGATGCCGCGTGCGGCTAAGACCAAAGTCATGCCCGTCGCGCCGATCATGGTCGGTGCCGCCTGCAGCAGCACGTTCCGCAGGTTGTCGAGATCCGCGAAGCGGTCGCTCAGACTGGCGAAGCCGATGCCGACCAGCAGCAGGACCGCCGTCAGCGACCAAAGCTGCGCGCCAGTTCGTGACAGGCGGCGGCGCGTCGTCATTCCTCTCTTCCCCGCGATGCGAGGGAAAGAATGCGGTTTGGCTGCGCGCCGGCGCGTGGCACTTCACCGGCGATCCGCCCCTTGTGGAGCACCAGCACGCGGTGGGCGAGACCGATCAGCTCCGGCAGATCCGAACTAATCAACAGGAACGCCATCCCCGCGGCGGCGCGCTCGCGGATGAGGCGGTGCATTTCGGCACGCGCCCCGATATCCACCCCCTTGGTCGGCTCGTCCAGGATACACACCGCCGGGTCGCTTTGCAGCCAGCGCCCAATGATCGCCTTCTGTTGGTTGCCGCCCGACAGCGCCAGCATGAACGCCTCCAGGCCGGGATGATGCACATCGAACGCCGCCGTGGTCCGCGTGGCATACTCGCGCTCGCGGTCCAGCCTGAGAAAGCCAGGCGGCGCGCCCACCAGGCGTGACAGCAGCGGTGCGGACAGGTTCTCGCGGACCGTGCGACTGAGGAATGCTTGATCGCGTCGGCGATCCTCTGACACCAGGACGAGGCCGCGCTCCATCGCGGCACGCGGCGAGCGCTCACTGAAGGGGCGTCCGCGCAGCCTGATGTTCCCCTGACCATGGCGCAGGCCCAGCAAGGTTTCTGCCACCTCGCTCCGGCCGGCCCCCCGCAATCCAGCCAGCCCGAGAATTTCTCCTGCGTGAATCCGGAACGACACGTCCCAGACCGACGCTCCATCGGTCAGCTGCTCCACTTCCAGCATGACCGGCGCATCGACCGCGACAGGCGCCGGCGCGGCCGTCATGGCGGCAAGGTCGTGGCCGACCATCAGGTGAGTCAGACGCTCCCGGGGCATTTCCGCCGCTGTTCCGGTACCCACCACGCGCCCGTCCCGCAGCACGACGATCTGGTCGCCGAGTTCGTAAACTTCCTCCATGAAATGCGTAACGTAGATGATAGCGTATCCTTGCTTCCGCAGCCGCCGCACAGCAGAAAAAAGCCGCGCGCGTTCATGGAGGTTCAGGCAGGTGGTCGGCTCATCAAGGATAAGTATCGACGACGAGCGGTGGATGGCCTTGGCAATCTCAACCATCTGCCGTTCGCCGAGCGAGAGTTCCTCGACGGGCGTCCATGGATCGATCGAGGCGCCCAGGCGCTCGCGCAGCACCAATCGCGTCTGCGCCTCCATCGTTCGTCGATCCACCCGCCCGAGGCGCTGGGGCAGATGCGGCAAATGGATGTTCTCCGCAACACTGAGGTTTTCGAACAGGCTCAATTCCTGGTGGATGGTCCCTATTCCGAAGCGATCGGCGTTGACGGCAGAAAGTCTGGTCGCAACTCTGCCCGCAAGATGCACCTGACCGGTATCCGGTGCGACGAGCCCGCTGAGGATGTTCTTGAGTGTTGATTTTCCGGCGCCGTTCTGCCCGACCAGCATTAGTATCTCGCCACGCGTAACGGATAACGACACATCTCGTAACACGGGGACGCCAGCAAAGCTCTTGCTGACCCCAACAGCGCGCAGAAGGGGTTGTTCATCCTGCGAGGTCATGTACTAGGCAACCCTGGCACGCACGACTCTCCCGATCAGGCAAGCCGCAACCCGCCCGGAACCGTGAACACCGCCCTTGCACCCCGGCCACTCTCGATCACCTTTCGGTTCGACCATCAAATTCGGCTGTGGCGGCTTCTCCCGGTGCCACGCCGTTGCTTCGCGCGGATATTTGAGGATTAGCTATGCAGGCTATGACCAGCAGGTCAACGTGGATGTGGCAGCTCGACCCGGCGCGCCTCTGATCCGGTGATCGAGGCAAGCCACCACATCCGCCGATTGGCCAGACGCTCGGCAAGGGTTGGCTGGCGTTTGCCGATCACGCGAGGCATTCTTCCCGGCCACGGTCCATAAACAGCGCTGGCCCCGGACGTCGGGACCTTGCGGCGAACAGGACGCTCCCCCTTCTCGTCCTCCACATCACGTTGTCGGTACAACGCCACCTGCCCGCTAGAGCAACATCAGCCTGACTGGAACAGTCCGGCTGATAAAGTTGCTCGTGAAAACAATGCTCTAGACGCAGATGCACACCTCTCATCTGACCTGGCTCTTGTCGAGCGCCGAGTGAACGCAAGCAAGCAGATCATCCTCCGCAAATGGTTTGGTCACGTAACCAACCGCTCCGGCGCTCAATACGCGGTTTCGAACCGCGTCGTCAGGGTAAGCCGTGATCAGAATCGTTGGTATAGCCTTGCCCGAGGAAACCAGGTGCTCATGCAACTCGGGCCCGGTCATCCCGGGCATATTGACATCGACAATCAGACAGGCGGTGCGGTGGAGATAATGGGATGCAAGGAAGTCCTTCGCTGATTCGAAATATTCCGCAGCAAACCCAAGCGACTGCATGAGCCCCTTGAGGGCCGGGCGAACGGACGCGTCGTCGTCGACGATCGAAATCAAAGGCCTTTTCGGCACGCCGACCTCCGGCACGACTCGGGAACAGGGCCCAATGGTAGGGCCGATCAATCATCCCAAATAGGATCTTATCCGTTGGACAGAGCGGAAGTCTGATTATACCTTGGTTTAGTTTTCCACGATTTGCCATGTGAGCGACTTCGCAGACACAGGGGCATCGGCACCAACGTGACAGCCGTCTGTCCAGGTGCGCAGAGCAACTGGACATAGGATGCGGCTACGTTGTCAGCCCCGCCCGACCAGCATTCGCAATTGGTTAACGGCTCCGCCGCAGCCCCCTGCTCCTGGCGTGGGGAAAGGTCGTTTGCCGCGCCAAGCCGCATTCGTCACGTTGGCAGCCGACTTTGAACCAACTCCAGTGGAGCCTGTCGTTCTGCGGCCGGCGATAAACTCGCCGTGAGTAGCGCTTCCCCACGTTTCTGATTAATCGCAACACATTAACCTTAGTCTAGGCTGCGGTCCAATGATTGTGGTGTGCGCGTGGCGCTGGGGTATGCGATGACCGAGGCAGAGTCAACCGTCGTCGTCGTCGATGATGATCCGGCAATTCGGGAGTCTCTCGGGAGCCTTCTCCGATCTGTAGGCTTGCAAGCCAAGCTGGTCGCGTCTGTTCCTGAATTCCTAAGTGGTGGGCGCCCGAAAGGGCCTACCTGCCTCGTGCTCGACGTGAGATTGCCTGGGCGCAGCGGCCTTGATTTTCAGCGAGAGCTTGCGGTCGCAAACATTCATCTCCCAATAATCTTCATCACCGGGCACGGCGATATCCCCATGACCGTACAAGCGATGAAGGGCGGCGCTATCGAATTCCTGACCAAGCCATTCCGCGACCAGGACCTGCTGGACGCGATCCAGGTTGGCCTTACGCAAGACCGGGCCTGGCTGGAAAACCAAAAGGAGAGCATGGCACTGCAGGCGCGCTTCGATACGTTGACCCCGCGCGAGCGTGAGGTTATGGCCCTGGTCGTGACCGGTCGCCTCAACAAGCAAATTGCAGGCGATATCGGGATCAGCGAGATCACTGTAAAAGTGCACCGAGGCCAGGTGATGCGGAAAATGAGGGCTTCGTCTCTGCCTAATCTGGCGCGGATGGCGGACAAACTGAATCCCGTGCCAGAAAGCGGACAAACCTCTCGGACGAAGGGATGATGCGTCTATTCCGTCGATCAACCGGCCGGCATCCTGTTCGACGGTTCGTACCGCCCTCACCGTCGTCCCCCGACTTCTGGACACGCCCAGCCCGGGCAAGTCCGAAAATAGAAAATTCCGTAGACTTCCTCAGAAGGAATTGGAAACCGCTTACTGGTTCAGAGTGAAGGTCTTGCCGTCAAGGCTGACCTCTGGTACCTGGACCGCGCCGGGAAAGGAGCGTCTCCTCTCCGGCCAGTGTACACCTGCCCCGCCACGCAATTCGCTTTGTGCAGTGAATTGGACAGGGCGAAGATGATTGGCCCGATGTTGAGCTGGCTCATCGTCACGATACACCTCCACTGACGCGGTCATACCTTGGACTAGCCGCACGTCATCCGGCACCTGATCGATGTGGATGCGCACTGGCACGCGCTGGGCAAGTCGCACCCAGGTGAAGATCGAGTTCACCAAGGCCAGCCCCGCCTGATCCGGCTGCGCGTTCGCAACGTTGATGCCGCGTGCGATGCTGTCGACATGGCCATGAACGACGCCGCTGTAGCCCATCAGCCTGATGCTTGCAGGGTCGTACTGCTGGATTGCCTGGAGATCAATCTCCTCGAGATAGCCGTCGATCCAGAAGGAATCGGCATCGACGAGCGACATCTTGATCTGGCCAACATTGGCGTAGTCGCCCAGTTGCGCAAGCAGGTTGGTCACGTAGCCGTTGACCGGGGAGCGGATGCTTGTGCGCTGCAAATCGACACGAGCACGAGCCAGGTTCGCGACCGCCTGTTGGTAGGCCGCCTCGGCAGCCTGCGCCCCGCTGGCGTAGGTCGGCTTCTCCTCCTCAGAGGTCTCGAGGTTCGTGAATTGGGCGCCACGACGAGCCTCCCGCCGGGCATTGTCCGCATTGGCCCGCTCCTGTGTGACGGCGGCCTCGGCCTGATCGGCCATGATCGCGTAGTTGGCCGGGTCGATCACCATGAGCAGATCGCCCTTATGCACGAACTGATTGTCGGCGACGGGTAGCTTGACAATCCGTCCTGCGACTTCTGGCGCCACCGTGACGATGTAGGCACGCACCGTGCCGTCGCGCGTCCACGGCGCGACCATATAGGCCTGCCACAGCACCCTGGTAGCGATGCTGGCCAGCACCAGCATGATCAGCGTCATCAGCACCGGCACGGCGCGCAGCCGGCTCGCCGGCGCGACGCGATTGAGGCGCGGCGGCACGGCCTGGAGCTCGCCCACCCCCTTTTTCACCCGGACGTCCACGTCCGACATCAGCCGGCGATCCTGCCGGCCAGGAGCACGACAGCCGACAGGAGAACCAGGTAGAATTCAAACAGCAACAGCGATGGGTGCCAGATTTGGCCCAGCAGACCGAAGCGGTCGGCAAGGCGCCGCAGCGGAAGTAGCAGCAGCCAGGCCGCAAGGATCATCGGTGCGATCGGCTCG